>NZ_JAZFTO010000241.1:0-10448 GCF_036446775.1 Candidatus Desulfatibia sp. | reverse complement strand
CATGTTCAAGCCGCAAAAGACCGTTTATACCCAGGTCGAATATTTCCTTCCGGGAATGATGGGATCCCCAAAAGACCAGAAGATCTGGACCCAGGCAAGGGACTGTCATGCCCTGATCCATGTGATCCGCAATTTCAGCGGGTATGGTTTTGATGAACCGAGGCCCTTGGAAGATTATAACGCCCTTGACCAGGAGCTCATCCTGGCTGATTTGGTGGTGATTGAAAAAAGAAAGGAGCGTATCGAACAAGATCGCAAACGAGGTAAAAAAACGTACCAGGAAGAACTGACTCTTTTAGACCGGTGTCTGAAACATCTTGAAAGCGAAATGCCTTTAAGAAAAATTCCGGAACTTTCTTCTGCGCATGTGCTCAAAGGATATTCTTTTGTTTCCGCCAAGCCGATCCTGGTACTGTTCAACAATGACGACGAGGATGACCGTCTGCCGGTTATTGAAAACCTGACGGACAAGGAAGACTGTATGGTGATAAGGGGCCAGCTCGAGCAGGAACTTGCCCAGATGTCTGCTGAAGAAGCCGGGGAATTTCTTACAGAGTTCAAAATTTCTGCATCAGCAACGGATCGGGTCATCCAACGGTCATGTGAACTGCTTGGTCTTATCTCCTTTTTTACCTTCGTTAATAAAGAGGTAAAAGCCTGGAACGTTAAACAGGGTACCAGCGCCGTCGATGCTGCCGAGGTAATTCATTCAGATATGAAAAGAGGATTCATTCGGGCTGAAGTGGTTGCCTACAAAGACCTGATGGATGCCGGCAGCTATCATGAAGCCAGAAAAAAAGGTACCGTCAGGCTCGAAGGCAAAAACTACGCGGTTCAGGACGGAGATGTTATAACCTTTCGCTTTAATGTATAACTCTGGCTCTCATCTTGCGCCAGCCTTCGTTAACAAAACGTTTCTCGCGGTCCTTCAGAGTGATTTTATTATCCCTTAAATTTTTTCTCCAACCGGTCAATGAACTCTTCGTATTTTGAAGGTGAATATCCAATAGTTTCATCTGCCGCTTTAAATTCGGAAAATAGCTTGCCAATTTGACTGATGGAAAGACTCCTGTCCATCCAGGGATATAGGATTTCGTCTTCCTTTTTGATATGCTCTGTAAGAAGAGCACCATATGCGGTCAAGTGTTTTCCAATTGTCGCTTCATCTTTTTTGTCAAGCGCTTCAAGCACGGCCTTGACATGACTTCTCCCCTGTTTGTGATCTGCATGAATAACTTTAAGGATATCCAAATTTTCATCGAAATATTTGAAAAGAATATCTTCTTCTTTGGCGTGATGGAATTTGTCAGCGTAGGACCGTATGAAATCGACCGTATCGATAATCAACTGCCGGCCTTCGGCCGAATCCACATCAAGGTTTTTTACTACCTCCGGAACCAAGGCGATCAGTCTTTTTATCAAAACATGTTCATCAACCAGCATTTTCATTGGAAGGGAGTACTGTATTTCTTTTGGTTCGGTCTCGGTTTTCCTTGCAACCCGGGGTATCTTTACATCTTGGTCAGGGTATATGGTTTGGGCAATTTTTGCCATCAGCTCTTGCTCTTTATCCGCAGACAAATTGTGTATTTCCACAACATCCTTTAACAGACAGGTACCCACGCTGCAAGGCGCACAGCCGATATCATATTCATTAAGGATGTCTTCTACTTGGGAGAATTGATCGATAATCTCTTTGATCCCTTTATTCAAATATGCTTCCATCTCTCACCTCATCCTTTCCCGAATTTATCATGAAGAATTCATCCGGGTTTTAATTATTTGCTCTTTGCCGTTTGTGCCGCCGGCGGTCTAAAAATTTTATCGAACTTTATCGATGGTTGTTTCATCCGGCATTTTTTTTGCAATAGTGCGGAACAGTAAAGGTTTTGCATCGTCCTGCTGCGAGGCAATATAGCTCATGGCCCGGATTGCATATATGCCCGTTTGAGACAGCACGTGTTATTCCTCCTTAATAAAATCGTATAGGGAATTCAAATCTCAATGCTAAGAAATATAATAAGATAACTTCATCTCTTTGTCAAGATATAAAATTGTCCCACAATTTTATATAAAAAAGCGGCTGCCCCGCTTAAAAATAAAAATTCGAATTTGCCCGGATTTCGCACAGACCGGAGTAAAAAATGGTCGGCACCCATCTGGTCTGGTTGGCCCACTGCAGCCTGTAGCTTGATTATCCTACCCACAGATTTTCGGCTTTTAAATGCATAAGCATTGCCAAGCACGCCTCTATGTGGCAGTATTGTTTTGACAAAACACCTTTTCTGCTTTAGATTTGATGATCTCATAAAAAGTCACAAATTCAACTATAGATGGCTAAGTAAAAAGGTTCATATACCCCCGCCAAACCTCGGCGGGATAAAAAAGCGTAGTATTTTTTCAGGAACGAGGCCATACATGTAGTATGCCTAATGTCTGAAAAAATACTATAACGCAGTAGATGGGACTTTTTACGACGCCATCGATTTTATCATGATCCTTATTACAACTATGGAGATCTAAAAATGGAGAAAGATTTAAAAAAACTGGATCAGTCCTGCAAAACAGAGGCTGAAGAATTATCCCGCAGCAGAAAACAACTTCCGGAAATTACCGAAAGCATCATTGCAAACTGTTATGATTCGGAATGCTTTACGCATACCCATAGCGACTATGATCCGATCCCTTCCGAGGGATATATTGTCGATGTCATCGATAAGTTAAGAAAAATTCTCTTTCCGGGCTACTTTTCCGGGGGCACGGTCGATTCTGTCAATCTGAAATACAACATCGGCCAGACCGTTTCAGTCCTTTTTGATATGATTTCCGAACAGGTTGCCCACAGCATCCGGCATGAATGCCTCAGGTACGGCCAGCTGTGCAGCGACTGCGAGGAGCAGGGCCAGAAAATTGCTCTCGACTTTCTGGAGTCGATTCCGTCTTTGCGGCAAATACTGACAACAGATGTCCGGGCTATTTATGAAGGGGATCCCGCCTCCAAAAGCCATGATGAAATTATTTTCTGCTATCCGGGGTTGTTTGCCATTACCGTATACCGGATCGCCCACAAGCTATATGGATTTAAGGTGCCGCTGCTCCCGCGTATCATGACCGAACATGCCCACAGCTTAACAGGCATTGATATCCACCCGGGAGCTGAAATCGGGGAAAGTTTTTGTATCGATCATGGAACCGGCATCGTGGTCGGTGAAACCACCGGGATAGGAAAAAATGTACGTATCTATCAGGGTGTGACCCTTGGGGCTCTTTCCCTGCCCAAAGATGCCGGTGAAAAGCTTAGAGGCAAGAAACGCCATCCCACCATCGAAGATGACGTTATTATCTATTCGGGGGCTACCATATTGGGCGGCGATACCGTGATCGGTGCGCGTTCCGTCATCGGGGGTAATGTCTGGTTAACGAAATCGGTGCCTGCGGACACCAAGGTAATTATGGAGACGCCGCGGTTGATATTCAAACATAATCGAAAAGCTTAATACCTGAATCTTGCACGAGTCGGAGGCTTTCATATGCAAGGCACTTAAGGGCGGGCATCGACTGTCTTCGACAAGCTCAGGCCCCGAGCATGCCGAGGGGAGCTCAGCCGAAGTCAAGCCATAGTGCACTATTGCGAGCCCTTAATAACGCAGCAGATGAAAGCCTCCGGCGCGCCCACTGATAGGAAAGACTCCTGGCCCATCAAAGATCCCGCATTGCGGGGAAGGACCAGGTTTTTTTAGGACTAAATAAAATGAAAGTATGAGCCGTGCAAATATTTCCCGACATAAACGCTACTATCGGTAGAACCCCTCTTGTACGCCTGAACAACATCGCTGACGGACTGGAGGCTGAGATCCTGGCCAAACTGGAATTTTTCAATCCTCTGGCAAGCGTTAAAGACCGCATTGCAATATCCATGATTGAAGCGGCGGAAGCCGACCGCCTAATCGGTCCGGACACACTGATCGTGGAACCCACCAGCGGAAATACAGGCATCGCCCTGGCCTTTGTTTGTGCGGCCAAGGGGTATCGGCTCTGTCTTACCATGCCTGACACCATGAGTGTCGAAAGAAAAAAGCTACTAATACACATGGGCGCGGAACTTGTGCTGACGCCGGGTGCCCAGGGGATGAAGGGGGCCATCGCAGAGGCCCAAAATATTGTCGATTCAAACAAAGATGCCTATATGCCCGACCAGTTCAAGAATCCGGCCAACCCCCAAATTCACAGAGAAACCACAGCAGAAGAAATATGGCGAGACACCGGCGGCCGGGTGGATATGCTGATATCCGGGATCGGTACCGGCGGCACCATCACCGGTGTAGCCCAGGTCATCAAGCAGAGAAATCCTGCTTTTAAGGCTATTGCCGTGGAACCGGCTGATTCGCCGATATTGTCAGGCGGCACCGCCGGTCCCCACAAAATACAGGGCATCGGTGCCGGCTTCGTCCCCGACGTCTTGGAGATGTCGCTGGTTGATGAAGTTATGACCGTTACCGATGATGACTCCTTTGAAACCGCGCAGCAACTGGCCGAAAAGGAAGGGCTTCTTGCCGGCATCTCATCCGGAGCAGCAGTCTGGGCCGCGCTTGAGATGGCAAAACGCGACGAATCAAACGGCAAACTTATCGTTGTTATCCTGCCGAGCACCGGGGAACGATACTTAAGCACACCCCTGTTTAAGTAGTTTCTATCCAGATCATACTTTTTTTATTTCCAGCCGGAAAGATTTGGTACGCCTTGACGGAAATGATGATTGAGTGTTAATTAGCTGAGCATTTAATACGTTTAATCCGGCTTAGGATACATAAATGACCCCGCTTGCCTGCCAGCATACCGGTTTTTCCCGCTTAAAACTTTTCTGGGCCCTTTCCAGAACACCCCACGGTTTGCTGGACATGGCCACCCCGGCGTTAGGTGCCCTGCTGTGGCTCGGCAGATTCCCTTCCTTTGAATTAATTGTGATAGGCCTGATCACAACCTTTGCCGGTTACACAGCGGTTTACGCCCTTAACGATGTTATCGACTACCGGGTCGATAAAGAGAAAATACAATTGTGCCAAGCTTTTGACCCCGGTTGTGACCTGGATGCCGTTATGGTCCGACATCCCATGGCTCAGGGATATTTGAGCTTTTACGAAGGATTGCTATGGACTGCGGCCTGGTCGGCCGTGGCGATGATAGGCGCCTACCGCTTAAATCCCGTCTGTATAGTTATTTTCCTAACCGGCTGCATCCTGGAAATAATATACTGTTTACTGCTCAAAGTAACTCATCTCCGCACCCTGGTCAGTGGCGGCGTTAAAACCGCAGGAGCCATTGCCGGTGTATTTGCCGTAGATCCGCATCCCTCTCCGCTGTTTTTAATGGTTCTGTTTTTCTGGCTATTTTGCTGGGAAATCGGCGGCCAGAACGTTCCCAATGACTGCACCGACCTCGATAAAGATCGGCGTCTTTCCGCCCGGACGGTTCCTGTGCGGCTGGGTCTCGAATCTGCTAACGTCATTATTATAGGGACTCTTATTGTTACGGTTATTCTTTCTGCTGTCGTGCTCTATTTATCTCCAATACCTTTTGAGTTTCCTTTTGCGGTCGCTTCCGTCGCAACCGGGTTATGTCTTTTTGTATTACCCGCCTCACTGCTTTATAAAACCAATCAGCCTGTGTATGCAATGGCGCTTTTCAACATGGCCAGTTATTATCCGCTGGCCATATTAATTATTGTCGTTATCAAGATAATGCTTTGATGACACAAGTTCGGGGAGATTCTAGATAGAAAATAGTAAGGCCTTCTACCAAAAAATTAACAAATCTATAGCAATCCAACCGCAACTACATTATAATCAAACCAATATTATTGCGCCCTTTATCCCTTTATTGATTAATTGGAGCGAAGCCTCTAAGCTCGGATTATATATGAACATAAAAACCGCTATTGTGTTGATAGGTGCTGCAGCTGTCATTGCTATTGTTTTGCTTATAAATATATCTGATCAAAAAGATATCTCCCCAAGACCTGAAATTGCCTACGACTCTGCCAATCGTGTAGATAAAGAAGTTACCAAGCAAAGCTTTCTAAAAACTGCCGGTTCATTGAAGCTGGTCCGGATTATAGAAGGCAACGAGGCTCAAAAACAAATCAGCAGGCTGCATAGAAGCAGTATTAGCATGGAAAATGGTTTCATCGCAGCTTATCGAGGAAATGGCGAAGACAAAATGACAATATGGGTATCTATACATAAAGATTCAAAGGAGGCTGAATCGATAATAGCAAAAATGCACAAAAAGATAGACAGCGTCACTGGATTTCAAAATCATCAAGACCTCGATATCTCAGGTAACGTATATCATTTTGTTACCGGCCTGGGCCAATCTCATTATTTCTATTATCGCGGCAATGATGCCATCTGGATTGGGATTGCCTCACCCGAGGAAATGAAAATTTTGTCTGAAGTGATCCATATGTTATAAAGGTATAATTGTGATGCGTCGTCGCTGGCTCAACTTTAAAAACTTTCTGAACAGACACCAAAAATTATATAAGGAAAATGTTATGAAAAAGGCAGGCATTATCCTTATATTCCTGCTTGCCGTCGTATTCATTTCTTTTTGGCATTCACCTTCCATAGAAAAACATGCATCAGAACCTGTCATTGTAACAAAAAAAATTCGCATGCCGGAACCTGAAAAAGCCTCTAAAGAGGTAAAAATGGCAGAACCTGGAAAAACTCCTGCCGTCGCCAAGGCCAAGGAAAGCCTGGCATTAATCGAGCCGCATAAAAATGATGCCCGCAAGCAATTTTATGCCATTCAGGTTGCTGCATACAGGAGCCTGCTCAACGCCGTGCAGCAATCAATACATTTTAAGAGTCTCGGCTATAATGCCTTCTACAACTGCGAAACTGTAAAAGCAAAAGGGAAATTATATAAAATCTACATTGCATTGCATGAATCAAAAAAAGAAGTTGAAGAACAAGCTTTAACAATGAAGAAGTCGGGCCTGATAGAAGATTACATGATCAGAGCAATGAGTGAGACATCCCCGGCAAAATCCAGTGACTGCGAACTTGAAACCGACATTTATTTTTTGCATGTTAGCTCTTATAAACAAAACAAAAATGCCGAAGAACACGTCCAAAAGCTGAAAGAACATGCGTCTCAAGTTGTCGCTATATTGGAAGATGTGCAAGGAGAAAGCTGGTTTCGAGTTTACATGGGCCAATTCGAAAATGAAAATAAGGCACGCAAATTTGGTGCAAAGTTAAAAGAAAAAGGATTGATTTCGTACTTTAAGCCCGTAACCATCGCTATGATTATTCAGTCCACCCGTCAAACTGCTGCAAGGTCAGCGCAAAAATCAGCTGCATTGATCCAACCTGAAGAACCACCTCCTCCCCCTGAAGCGGATAAGCCCAAATCGATGCAACAACCCAAACATGATCAAGAAAAACCGGAACAACTCGAAGCAAAAGCAAAGCTCCCCCTTGTAATCGATGACATTACATTCAGGGCTAAAAACGGAACCAAGGAACTGGTATTGTTTCACGCCAACCAGTATTTTATGCCTTCAGTACATTTTAACCTTGAAGGGGAAAACCCTACTATTGCAATCGATATTAAACCGCCTGCAACTATTAAAAAAGCCGGTTCCAAAATTCCAATTGACGGGCAATGGATTAAACAAATCCATATCCAGGCAGACGCCGACAACAAAACCTCAAGAATTGTCATTCATCTGTATGCTTACAAAAATTATAAAATCAGCCAAAGCTTTTACAGGTCAGAAAAGATATTTGCTATAAAAGTTGTTTCCGAATAGAATAAGGATTAAATAATCATGCAAGGAAATTCCCGGAGAACAACAGCATCTAAAATCATGTTAGTATTGGCCGCTTTTATTATTGTCGTCGCCGGCATGCGTGCTTCTACGCCCATCCTTGTTCCTTTTCTGCTGGCCGCATTTATCGCGATTATCAGCACCCCGCCAATGTTCTGGATGCAGCGCAAAGGGATTCCAAAATGGCTTTCCCTGCTGATCGTAATATTTGGCATCGCACTGCTCGGATGGCTGATTTTCGTGCTGGTCGGTTCTTCGCTAAAAGCATTTACCGGAGAGCTTCCGGTATACGAAGCCAAACTAAAAAAACTGACCATGACAATCGCAACACAGCTGAAAACACTCGGTATGGATACTGCTGAACTCGAATTGATGGAGCTTTTTAATCCGGGCGCGGCTATGAAGCTTGTCGCTTCCGGACTGAACAGCTTCAGAAAGGTGCTAACCAACGGCTTTTTAATTCTGATGACCGTAATTTTCATGCTGATGGAAGCATCGAGCCTGCCTCTAAAACTGCGTACTATATTCGGTGATACTGAGGATGCTCTGATAAACTTCGAAAAATTCATCAACAATGTAAAACAGTATATGGCGATTAAGACCCTGATAAGCCTTGCCACCGGCATCCTTATCGCTATATGGCTGGCCGTTATCGGTGTTGATTTCCCGCTGCTCTGGGGTTTGCTGGCGTTTCTGCTGAATTATGTCCCCAGTATCGGCTCCATCATTGCAGCCATTCCGGCCGTACTGCTTACCATCATTCAACTTGGACCTGCCCATGCCGTTGCCGCCGCCACGGGTTTTCTCCTCGTCAATGTGGTAATGGGCAATTTTATCGAGCCGCGGTTTATGGGCCAGCGTCTGGGACTTTCAACTCTGGTGGTGTTTTTATCTCTGATATTCTGGGGTTGGGTACTGGGTCCGGTGGGAATGCTGCTCTCGGTGCCCCTGACAATGACCGCCAAGATAGCGCTGGACAGCAGAGAAGAAACCCGCTGGCTGTCCATCATCCTGGGTCCGGAGATTACCCCCCAACGGGCAACCAAACCTAACAAATGATTGCGAAAATAGAAGGTAATTTAATTGGCCAAGATTGCGGGTTTGTCAGCAGGCAGACGATCGATGTGCCAGCCGAATTCTATTCCACGCTGCACGCGTTCCGGAAGAATTGAATGGATGGTCTGTAATTTGTTTGGGGGCTTGAATTTCAGATGCCGAACTTCATGGTTTAACCCACAGGTTTAAACACAGGGCATTCCTCAGCAAGTTGTGCCAAAATATTTATATCACCGCCAAGAAGAGTCTCTCCATCTGAGGAACCTTGGGCTTTCTTGAATAACTCATGATCTTTTTGGGGACATTGGGGGGTGAGGGAATTAACACAATCAAGACAGTTTTTTTCTTCTTTCATTGACCATCCTTTCTTCTTCCTGGAACATGGCATTTATTCAAAATAATATTTCCCACCAATGTAGTAAAATTTAGCTTAGGGAGATTTTCGCCTGCCTTCATCGCTCCTTCTATCTTGGCCACTTCGTCGATCCGGGGCCAGTATTGTAGCATCATAATATCTGCGCTTGTGATTATCTCGTCTGTTTATACAACGTCGATCAGGTATTATTAGCCCTTTACATCGCTCACAAAAACATTGATTGATCTCAGCAATTAAATCTGTTGAGAGGATTCCGTCTTCTTTGTTCTTATCTTTATCCGCATCGTAGCAATTGAAGCAAATATATTTACCGTTTATCAAGAAGGCGCAGATTTTAACATTTGGACCCATGTTTTTCACCGTTTTTCAACAATTGCATTGAAGATTGCTTCAATCATGCATTTCCGAAAATTAAAGTTTTATCTCCCAAATCACTAATTCGACCCTCTATTTATATAGCCAACTGTTCTATTTTTCAAGCTTATTGTTGATGGATTCGTAAAAATTCGATCATTCAACTTTTTATAAAACTATCAGATTTAAAAAATAATAACGCTTATCGATCCCGGATAGCGGCCCGGGTCATTAGGGAACATAGAAGTGTTGGAAGGGCTCATCCGTAAAGCAGCGCTTCGGAAACTTAAAAAGCTTGAAAAAAATCGGAGTTAAAATGTCAGTTGGTCCTCGGTTACTGAAAACAGCGTTTTCTGTTTAATCCTATCCCTTTATTTATGATCACCAGACTTTCCAAGAAAATTAGGAAGGTCTGAATTTGTCCAGTGTTTCCTTTCTCTTGCGCCAATCCGGCTGGCAACGGGTCAAGAGTGAGTAGAATGCTTTTGAGTGGTTGCTGTGCTTTAAATGACACAGCTCATGCATGATGACGTATTCAATGCAATGCACGGGCACCAGTACCAGATTAAGGTTGAGCGTGATTCGACCTTTGTTGCTGAAACTGCCCCACCGCCTGCGCATTTTACGAATTACCAGCAATGGCTCCGGCACACCGTGGCGAGACGCAACATTGTAACATTTTTCGAGGTAACGGCCCAAAGTCTCGCGGGTTCGTTTTTGATACCATTGATCTACAGCCTTTTTAATGCTTTGGGTGTCGTTTTTATCCTCGACCCACACCCAGAGAAAACGGCCCAGTAGTTTGGCCGGTTGCTTTGAGTCCTT
>NZ_JAZFTO010000240.1:0-8845 GCF_036446775.1 Candidatus Desulfatibia sp. | reverse complement strand
TAGTCACTTCCGGAGGCTCCTCTGCCTGAAAGCCTCATACATAACAACCCCCCCCGCCACCGAAGCATTTAAAGAATTAATCAGGCCGATTTGAGGAATGGAGACTAAAACATCGCACTGTTTTTTAACCAGAGGACGGATCCCTTTTTCTTCTCCCCCGATGACAATGCCGATTGAGCCTGTTAAATCATCTAAAAAAATGGAACGGTCGGCAGCTGAATCCAGACCTACAATCCACAGCCCCTTTTTTTTCAACGCCTTGATAGTATTTACCATGTTAGTTACGCATACGATCTTTACGTGTTCAAGGGCACCGGCGGACGCCCTTGATACGGCCGGCGTCGGCAGCGCAGATCGATCTTTGGGAATGACAATACCGTCGATGCCCACACAAAGCGCTGTTCTTGCCAATGCTCCAAGGTTATGAGGATCTATGACATTATCCAAAAGCAGTAAAAAACAGTTCGCGTTGGCGGAGCCGGCAATGTCAACAATATCAGCAATGCCGGCCAGAGGATACGGAGTTACCGCGGCACCGATTCCTTGATGATGATTACCGGCCGTCATCTTTTCAAGCTTGGCGGTCTCTACCTTTTTGATGGGTACATTTAATGCTTCAGCCGCTTCAACTACTTTATGGAGGCGTTTTGAAATTTTATCTTTGGCAATGTAGAGTTCAAAAAAATTTCTCTTACGGGCCTTCAAAGCTTCAGAAACCGGATGGATGCCGTATAGTATCTCTGTTTTTTTCCGCATTTCTCATGAAATATTTATTTTGATTGTGAAAATATAATTGAATTAACAGACTTTCTTTGTCCTTTGCAACGGACAACTGACAACTATCAACGAACATTAATGGATTTTTCATAAAGCGCGATACTTTTCTATAGTCGAGATCAGTTCTTTAATAGCTTCAGATAGCTGATCATTGATAATGACATGACGATAGAGGTCTTGTCTGGCCATCTCCTTCTTGGCATTTACCAGGCGTCTTGCTATGACCGCCTTGCTGTCGGTGCCTCGCAATTCCAGGCGCCTGCGAAGTATGTCCAGTGAAGGAGGCATTATAAAAATCGTAATACTGTCAGGATATCGCTCAAGCAGTTGGATGGTACCCTGAACATCGATATCAAGGAGAATGTCGCGACCGGCGGCTAAATTCTTGTCTATAAATTCGGCCGAAGTGCCGTAATAATTGCCGTGGACTTCCGCCCATTCCGCCCATTTGCCTTCTTTGATATATTTTTTAAACAGGTCTCTTTGGACAAAGTGGTAGTCAAGGCCATCCTGTTCCCCATTGCGGGGCTCTCTGGTAGTATACGATACCGAATAAAGCATATCTGCAAATCGGTTCAGAATGGCTTTGGCAAGGGTTGTCTTGCCGGCTCCTGACGGTGCGGATAAAATGAAAAGATGACCCTTGCAGTTATTCATTTCTATGGAATTTGAACTGGCGGATCTGTCCCCCTGCTCATTCATGACGGGTTATTCAGTCTCCTTAAGCGTTGCGTAACGATGAGATATGGTCTCGGCCTGTATCGCCGATAAAACGATATGGTTGCTGTCCATCACAATGATAGACCTGGTTCTACGGCCATGAGTGGCATCGATCAGGCGTTTTTCAGCCTTGGCATCATCTTTAAGTCGCTTCATAGGTGCGGAATTCGGCGATACAATTGCTATAACTCTTTCGGCTACCACACTATTCCCAAAACCAATATTCAATAGATTCTGTTCCATAATACCCCTGTTCTATCAACACACGATGCTATTCAATGTTTTGTACCTGCTCTCTTATTTTTTCCAGTTCGGACTTCACCTCAACAATCAGGTGGGATACACTAACTTTTTCAGTTTTGGATCCTATAGTGTTGAACTCACGGTTCAATTCCTGCAATAAAAAATTTAGTTTGCGGCCGGCAGGTTCCTCCGAATACATAACCATACGAAACTGCTGGATGTGGCTTTCAGACCTTACGATCTCCTCGGAAATATCGCTTTTGTCGGCAATAAACGCCGCTTCCTGTGCAACCCTGGCAGGATCTATCTCTATCATTCCTTTGGTTAACACCAAGATGCGTTCTTTTAAGCGCTCCTGATATATGTCTAAAAGGCCCGTAGATTCTTTTTTGATTTGAACCAGCCTCTTTTCAATAAAATCAAGCCGGCCAACAATATCCTCGGACATAAAATCGCCTTCTCTTTTGCGCATTACGATAAGCTTATCCAGGGCTTCATTGAAGCAGTCTCCGATTATCGGCCAGTGTGCCTGGATATCACGTTTAGTCTCGCCGGGCACAATAATTCCACCGGCATCTGCCAAAAGCTCAAGTGATATTGCCGTATCAATGTCAAACCGATCTTTCAGCTGCAAAAGGGCCTCATGATACGCCCGCGCCTTGGGTTCATTGATCTCAAAGCCGTAAGCATCTTCGGATTCATCAATGATTTGCAGCTTAACTTCAAGACGCCCCCTGCTAACCTTCTC
Source organism: Candidatus Desulfatibia sp. (assembly GCF_036446775.1). Classification (NCBI taxonomy): domain Bacteria; kingdom Pseudomonadati; phylum Thermodesulfobacteriota; class Desulfobacteria; order Desulfobacterales; genus Candidatus Desulfatibia; species Candidatus Desulfatibia sp. The sequence goes on along the minus strand of NZ_JAZFTO010000240.1, from coordinate 6,357 downwards.
CGCCGCCAGGCTTTTAATCTTATCTTCCAGTTCCAGATAGTTGTGCGGAAGGCGAATCGCAAAATCAAGGTGTCTGTGGTTGTAGGAGCGTATTTCAATCGAAACTTTAAACTGTTCGGTCGCTTTCTCCGCCCGGGCGTATGCGGTCATACTGTTAATCATTTTTAGTTCCTTAGTTGTGGTCTTTTTGTTTTTTGTGACAAAACTTTTCTCACTGCCACTCATTGCCACCAAGGCACTAAGCCTTTGTGGCAAAAAAAATATTTCCAGCTTGTCCAGGTTGGTTTTTACGTGCTCCTTAAATCGAGTGCATATTTGTTACGTACCTGTTGCAGATAAGCAAGCATCCTTTCGTCGGCATAACCGGGATATGTCCAGGGTAATGCTCGAAACCGGTCCTTTTCATAAATCAAGGTCAGATCCGCATAAATCCGACGGCCGATATAGATCCTGTGGCTGTAATTCTTACCGGTTGCCAGCACAAAGCGTTCATGAAGCATGTATCCCGGATCTATATTGACCGTCCGTTTGCCTCCGGTTGAATATTCCTGCTCAAGTTCATTGGTTGCAAGCTTGATCTGAGCCAATTCACGCTGTTTTATGAGTGTTTTAAAAGCCAGTATGCGCCTGAAAAGGGGTGCCCCCATCTCAGGTTCGTAGTAGGTAGTATAATCAAACGGAAGCCATGAGCTTGCCATATCCACAGGCCCGAACTTTTCGATCAAGGCCTCGGCCGCAGCAGCAATATAGCGCTTTTCCTGCATGATCAGACCTATCAACAGTTTAGCAGGCTTGGGCAGCTGGGGTCGACTCATAGCTTTGGAACTTGTCATTCGTTATTTGTCATTCGTAAAATAAGACCGCTATGCTTTAAGAGCGCTTCGCTTGAGGAAGAATAAAGAATCCTGGCCCAGAGGACCAGGCCTTGGTTTGCCCTATAGGGGTGCACCTATCTCAAATGAAGCAAATTAAATTCCAAATATCAAATAACAAATATCAAACAAATAACAATGACCAAAATTCAAAAATCCCTCCGGGGCGTAGGCCCGATGCCCCTACGGGCCGGAGGCCAAACAATGTCTCGTCCTGAAAGGTTTTGGTCATTGAATATTGGAATTTGAAATTTATTTGGAATTTGGTGCTTGGAATTTGTGTTTTTAGACACAAAACTCCAAGGCAGAGCCGGTATCTCTGACCTGGTCCAGTGAACCAGGTTTTTCAGGACATAATAAAACCGTTTAGAGTATAAATCGGCTATGCGTCCAAAGGCTTGGCCTCATCAATCAGCATAATCGGAATATCATCCCGGATCTCATACAAAAGTTTGCAGGCATCACAGATAAGCCCGTCTTCTTTATCGGTCAGATATATGTCGCCTTTACACTTGGGGCAAGCAAGAATATCAAGAAGGTCCTTACTTATTGCCATAATAATCTCCCTTTATTAAATTTTAAAGCCAGGTATCGGCTCAAAGTGCTCTTAAGACTTCTTCAAAATATGCAATAGTCTTCTTCAAGCCTTCCGCCAGTTTGATTTTAGGTTCCCAGCCGAGGACTTTACCGGCTAATGTAATATCCGGCCGGCGCTGCTGAGGATCGTCAGCCGGTAGCGGCTTGAAAATAATCTCGGATGATGAGTTTGTCAGCTCAATCACCTTTTCGGCCAATTCCAGGATCTTGAATTCATCGGGTTTTCCAAGATTGATAGGGCCGGTAACATCATCAGGGCTTTGCATGAGCCTTATCAATCCTTCAACAAGATCATCCGCATAGCAGAAAGACCTTGTCTGGGTTCCGTCACCAAAAATCGTCAGCGGCTTGCCCTGCAGAGCCTGGGCGATGAAGTTGGAAACAACCCGGCCGTCGTTAAGATGCATTCTGGGGCCGTAGGTATTGAAAATACGGGCCACTTTGATTTTAAGATTGTGCTGGCGAAAGTAATCAAAAAACAGGGTTTCCGCACAACGTTTGCCTTCATCGTAGCAAGACCGGGGGCCGATGCAATTAACGTTGCCGTGATAGCTTTCCGGCTGGGGATGTACGGTGGGATCACCGTACACCTCTGAGGTCGAGGCCTGCAGAATCTTGGCCTTAATCCGCTTGGCAAGCCCCAGCATATTGATGGAACCGTGCACATTCACCTTGGTGGTTTGAACCGGATCGTTCTGGTAATGAATGGGAGAGGCCGGGCAGGCCAGATTATAGATCTCATCGACTTCAACATACAAAGGAAAAGTAATATCATGCCGGCAAAGTTCAAAATAGGGATTACCTAAGAGATGAGCAATATTTCTTTTGCTGCCGGTGTAATAGTTGTCCACACACAAGACATCGTAGCCTTCGTCCAGCAGACGCTCGCATAAATGGGAGCCCAAAAATCCGGCCCCGCCGGTAACCATAACGCGTTTTCGTATATGCATATCGTTCCTTTAGAATTTCCGAAACGTTAAACTATGCTAAGGCAATTTCACCAAATTCTTCAACATCAGTAGGCTTTTGCTCTGCAAGCCAGATATCTAACTTTGCCTGCATGTTTAGCCAGCTTTCGGGAGATGTCCTTGTTGCCTTACTCACTCTGACTGCCATTTCTGGGCTCATTGATGCTTTACAATTAATTAACGCTGACAAGGTTTTTCGCGTAACTCCCAAGCGTTTTGAAGCTTCGGTTACTGTTAGACCAAGAGGTTTAATGACATCCTCTCGTAGGATTTCTCCTGGGTGGGTTGGTTTTCTGTAAGTAATCATTCAACATTCAATTCAATATAGGAGCATTATAATGTGTAACCCGTAACGTGTCAAGAACCACCAATTTATTAATCATCATTAAGATTATGCCTGAATCTTGCATGAAAAAGGAAATCCCTAAACTATCGAAGTAAGTTGCTTTTGCCAAATATTCGCTTATTCAAAAATCAACCGCCTAATTTTACGAATTTCTTTAGTAATATGGACCTGCAGCAATTTTGCCTATGGTTATCAATATCTTTACGATTTTGATGGTGAATTTAGGTTATTGCTTCGGGATTGTCAACCATCACGACAGCTTTCTGGCTTAGGGTCGACGCCAGGCCCATAGCATATGCTCCTCGTGCCGCCGCGTCTTAAAACCAATCGAATTTAAATAACCTTCCAACGATGTGATATTATGACTTGCCTCTTTGCGTCCATGAACTTCCATGGCCATCTGATCGATACGATGCAGATAACTTACAGGGCAGTTGTACAAAATCTCAAACTCAGATCCTTCACAATCCATTTTTAACAGGTTGCATCGCTTGAGCTGATGTTTATCGAATATCTCCGGCAAGGTCACACAAGGAACTTGAACTGTTTTTAGCTGGGAATCAGAATAGCCGAAAACACTCGCAGAGGTGGTAAAGCTGTCTCTGGGATCAAAGCTTAATGTGATTTCACCGGAATAACCGTAAACCGCCTTTTGAAAACACAAAACCTGAACATTGCTATTTAACGCTTGATTCCGCTCGAGTTGTCTATAATTACTTTCAACCGGTTCATATGAAAAAATTTTTGCGCCCGGAAACCGCGATGCGGCAAAGAAAGTAAAAAAACCTGCATTGGCACCAATATCAATAATTGTTGGACGATCTGGAACTGTTAGTGCCAAACCACGTGTGTAACTCCCCTCCATGAAGATCTCCTTAAATTCATGCAAGAGTCTTCGTGGCACCTCGATAACAATCCTGTTCCGCGTCTCGAATATTAAAGGATCCGCTTTGGTAAGGCCCAGTTTGACTTTAATATACAACAACCAGTTGGACAATTCTTTAAAAAGACGTATATATCTCATCATCTTTGTTTTGTTTCAATAATTCGATACAGTTCGACAACCTGATCAGCTATCCTCCCAGAAATTATGCCCGATAGACTAGCAGCCATAGCCTAATCAAAAAGACTTAAACGATCTCGTTTTGTTTTTTTATCCATGTCTTATGAGAGATGCCATGCAAGGTCATCGCGGATTTTTCCCTAACGCCGCTTATCAGTAAAAACCTGTATATCAAACCCGTCTCGCTAAGCCGAAAGTTCGGTTAAGTTATACACAAAGCCTTCCGCCCCGCCGATGAGTCCATATTTCGGTATTACCACGGCGATGCGTTTGAGATAATTATGATTCATAGGAGAACCAAGCGATCGTCAACAGTTAAGCAAACCCCTGTTTAATAATGTCAACAATCCTGGCACAGCTGTGGCCATCACCAAAGGGATTTTGCTCTGGAGAGTCTGACTTCTTAAGTGCCCAGTCGAGATGTTTTGAAATTTCATGTTGAACAACATATGCCCTTCATTCTATCTTTGCAATTACCGCCACACTCGTTCCGGAATACATTTTAGCGACCAGCCGGGCAAAAAGGCTTACAATCGGTATGCGCTTTAACTTTGCTTTGACAACGTCCGAGTGGTAATCTTTGTGCTTTATAACTTTGAAACCATACTGGTCTATTAGTCGCGTCAAGCTGTTAAAGGTAAAGTGCCAAAAATGGTACGGCAGGGACCAGCCGTCCCATTGGTACCAGATCTGCTGGGCGTCTGTCCCTTCATAGTTGGGCACATCAATAACTAAAATTCCATCCGGTTTCAACCAAAATTTGGCATTTTGTATGGCCGTATGAGGATCCGGTGCATGCTCTAAAGAGTGCCACATGGTAATTATATCGAAGCTTTCAGGCGGAAAAGCTGCATCATTGATTTTCCCGACGGCTATCGAAAGGCCCAGTTTGTCAGTGGCGTACCGGGCCGCCCATTCGGAAACATCCAGCCCCTGGACTTGATAGCCCTGCCGGCGGCAGGCATCGAGAAAGTATCCGTATCCGCATCCGATATCAAGCAGACTACCGGAACGCTTTATCGACTTGACAAATCGAGTGCGATGCTGCTCCCAGCTGATCCTTTTGAGAAATTGCTTGGATTCGGGGTCCAGCCCCTCATCATATCGTTCTGAGAAATAATCGCTACGGTACAATCTCTCTATCTCACTTTCAGATGGCCGTGGGTCGAGGAAACCGAGTCCGCATGTGGGGCACCGATAGACTTTCCAATCGTCTTTTTCGATCAGCAGTTCTCTTTCCGAGGTCTGGCACAGGATGCATTTCTCCGGTGCTTGGTCCACTAAATTTTTCCTCCCGCAGTCCATTGGCGGTAAAGGTCGGCCACCTTATCGACCGTATTATCCCAATTATGCCTAAGAGCAATCTGCCGACCGTTTTCGCCCATTTGCATGCGTTTTTCGTGTGTTGCCAGTGCAGTCAATGCCGCAGTCATTTCCGAAACCGATGGATTTTCAGAAAGTATAAAACCACTTAATCCGGACTCTACGATATCCCTGGCACCGACTCTGGGGGTAATGATCACCGGCAAACCGGCGGCCATAGCTTCTAGAACCGCCAACCCGAAGGTATCAAACTTAGATGGCATGGCAAAGATATCACTGGCCAAATAATATTTCTCCACCTCATCGGTTACACCTGCAAAAATAACCTGTTCGGAGATTCCCAGATCGCCAGCCATGGCCATAAATCTTTTGGAATCACCTTTTCCGACGACCAGTAGTTTCATATTGACGTTGTGATCTTCTTTTGCAGTCACATCTGCGATGCCATTTATAACAAGGTCCAGCCGTTTGAGCTCAAAATTCATGCTGACAAACAAAACAACAACATCGTTCGGGGCCAAGCCATGGTGTTGACGAATTTCGTGACGGCAAACCTGGCGATCAAGAGAGGAAAAGCGTTCAAATGAAACACCAGGATGAATGGTCTGGATTCTGGACTCAGGAATATCATAAACTTTCAAAATCTCTTCTTTAACCAGGTTTGAAACCGGCATGATGATGGGACCATTCCGGTTGTTAAATGCTTTTTGTTCCACCCAGACCATGGCCCGGTCAAAAAGGCTTAAACGATTTCGTTTCGTCTCTTTTATCCAGGTTCTGTGAGGAATGCCATGGAAAGTAAAAAGATCCATCTCAAAGATTCGATCGTGGCTATGAACAATGTCGTAAGAACCGGCTTGAATCGCTTTTTGGGCAAAATAGGCAAAGCTGACAGGCCCAAGCCAGCGGGGAAAGCGTATGATAGGCACTTTATGGAAGGTAATCGGAGCATTCCCTGAACGCCATTGGTTGGCAATGACATGCACATCGAAGTCGTCGCGTTGGGCCAACCGTTCAGTCAAATTAAAAACAAAGCCCTCTGCTCCACCGACCAATCCGTACTTTGGAATTACAACAGCAACACTGATTAGAGAATCGAGGCTCATATATAACTCTGGATTTAAATCTTACCTACAATCGAATTGCGATGTTATCGAAATGGTATTTTAGCACCAAAAAATTGACATC
>NZ_JAZFTO010000239.1:0-6973 GCF_036446775.1 Candidatus Desulfatibia sp. | reverse complement strand
AAGGCGACAAACTGCCTGCCCGTGAAAGGCGCGATAAAGTTGAACTGCTTCAAAAGATGAACAAGGACTATCAGCGGCTGGTGGCCGATGCTAAGGAGGACATTGCCCGGGAGGACCGTCAACTTGTTGCCCTCATACTGGAAAAAGCTAACGATATCCTGAAAAGTGTGGCAAAAAAGAAAAAATACACCATTATCCTGAAAGATCCCAAGACCATCGGTTACCTGGACCCTGCTGTCGATATCACCGATCTGGTCGTAAAAGAGCTCAACAAGAGAAAATAATAAAATCGCAAAGCGATTTTATACAACGTCCCGCTTCAAGCGGGACGGGATCTAATAAGCGAAAGGGGTTTGCCCAAAAGCAAACCCCTTTATCAATTTTTTGATTTGCTCGCTAACCCCTCCTCAAGGTTCACCAAGGCTCCAAGTAAGAAAATACGGTTGACAATTTCTTACCTGCGGTGTAACCTAAAGCTTACTTTCAATTCTAATCACTAAGGTAAAATAAATGGAAACCATATCATCCAAGGTCACATCAAAAGGACAGGTTGTAATCCCCAAAAGATTGAGGGAAAAATATGGGATATGCTCGGCCACATCGATTCGCTGGATTGAAAATGAGCAAGGCATTTTGATGGTACCCGAGTCCGAGGATCCGATTATAGCGGCCCGAGGAATGTTGAAGGGTTCTGGAATATTGAAAGCCTATTTGAAAGAAAAAAGACTCGAAAAACAAAGGGAGAACAAAAAAGTTGCCGGGACCAAATAGTTTTGTCCTCAATAGTTTTGCTTTAATTGGATATCTCGAAAATGAATCCTTTTCTGACCAGATCCAGCATGCTCTCACTCAGGCAAAGAGTGGAGCCTCTCGCCTATATTTTCATGCAATTCACTTAGGTGAGGTTTACTATATTACATTGAGGGAACAAGGCCGGAGTTCGGCAGACTTAGCCTACTCCAGAATTAAAGCTTTGCCGATAAAGCTGATCGATCGCATCGATGAAGAACTTCTTCTGGCAGCTGCCGGTCTTAAAGCAAGATATCCTATTTCGTATGCAGATTCATTTGCTGCGGCTTTGGCGATGATCAAAAACTGCCCCCTTCTAACAGGAGACCCTGAATTCAGATCGCTTGAAAAACAAGGTATCATCAGCATCGAGTGGCTTACATAGCCCCTGAAAGGGTCTTTTATATCTCTCACCCCGATGGAATAACAACCAAAACTTAATTCCATTGGGCAGGCAGAGTACACAGTCACCGACGCGCCACAGCCGCTATGGCGACGGAGCGAGTACTCAGAGGAAGATAATTATCATTTTTCATTTGCCGCTGACCCCGCAGGATAGGCTCCGCTACCTACGGGACGGAGGGCGCCCCGCTATATCTAGTGGGATTAAGAACCGGCAAATGAAAACCGCTATGCCTGGCAAGATATTGGCTGTCAAAACCTGCCCCCAGGGCTGATTGATTTTTTCTTTCCGCCCTTTTATCCCGCTCTAATTAGCGGGGCTCAGCGGAAAGGAAAAAAACCCAAATCTCTGTGACCTCTGCCTGCCCGCCGCCGGTGAACTCCACGAACCCCACATTCAAAAATAATCCGCTTGACATATTACGGCAAGCGTAATACTATCCGCATATGATAAAATCATTTGCCTGCCGAGACACTGAAAAGCTGTTCAACGATCAGCGCGTACGCCGCTTCCAATCTTTTGAACGGCAGGCGAGAAAAAGGCTTATGGTTCTTCATGCCGCTCCGAGTCTGGAAGCTTTGATGCTTAATCCAGGCAATAAATTCCATGCTTTAAAGGGCGATAGGAAGGGGCAATTCGCTATCAGCATTAACAAACAATGGCGTGTATGTTTTGAGTGGCATGATGATAATGCATTTAATGTTGAAATTGTCGATTATCATTGAGGTGTTGATATGAGTGCTAACAAACTTCTTGATCCGATTACACCGGGTGAAATCCTGCGTGAAGATTTCATGGAACCCTTGGGTATTAGTATAAATCAGCTTTCACGTGACCTTTCTGTTCCTCCCAATAGGATCAGCGAGATTGTCAACGGGAAAAGAGCCATTACTACCGACACCGCCTTGAGATTGCAGCGCTACTTTGGTGTTGAAGCTCAGTTTTGGCTGAACTTACAAACTGAATATGATTTGCGATTGATAAAGCGTAAAATTTGGTCTGATATCGAACGGCGAATTATCCCGGTTAAGAATACAGAGACAGGGATTGAGCTTAGTACCGGAGCATAACAAAGACGAGCTATCCAAGATTAAGATAGCGGCCCGAGGAATGTTGAAGGGTTCTGGAATATTGAAAGCCTAATGTTGCGAAAATCGAAGGAACCCCCAGCGGGCTTAATTGTAGTTTTATATTCGACCCCGGTACGATCTGCCGGCATGTCCCGGTAATTCCACGGGGCCTGTCCCGGCAATTCCACGGGGCCTGTCCCGGCAATTCCACGGGGCCCGTCCCGATTAAATATGATGGGGTCCCGGTGAAATGATCTGCGAATTTCACCCCGATGGAATAGAAGAAAAAATAGATTCCATTGGGCAAGCAGGATAAACATTTAATTGGGCAGGTGGGTTCGGTTCATTAAACCTTTTACAATATGAGGTGGTATATGCAAATACACCGTATGGAAACCACAATTCCAAGTAATGGTACGCTAATTATAAAAGGATTGCCATTTCAACCTGGCGATAAGGTTGAAGTCATAGTGCGTAGCCAAGTGCCTAAACAAGAGATAGGAGAACGATATCCTTTGCGTGGCAAACCGATTCAGTATATAGATCCCTTTGAAAGCGTTGCTGAAGATGAGTGGAATGTTTTGAAATAAATGCAAGAACAGATTTGACGGGGTAAAAATTAAGGGATGCAGATTTCGGAATACGGAATAGTAAATAATATTCAGTTATCTAGAGTGTAGTTCATCCCATGTTAGGTGTGGTCCATCTAGCACTAGCGGTATTGAATTTATAACATTGCGGCCAAGAATACCCCATGCTTGATCGATAATCAAGAAATGGCCCCGGAAAGATCGATTACAAAAAATAAGTTCAGGCTAAACAACAGGGGCAGAACTAGGATGGCCATTAAAGCCGATCAATTTGTATCGTTTATCTTGAACTGAAGATATATAAAGGCGGTTTAAAGCGACTTGAGGGATAAGAGTTACATCAGCGCCGGAGTCCAAAAGCATCGGAACATCCAAGACAACCATCCCGGTATCCGGGTTTCGCAGTGTCACTTGGGCTACTGGTGCGGGCGGTCCGAACAAAGTGTCATCATAATGAGGCATTAGAAGGTTCCGCGGTGATTTCCATTTTAAAATCTATTGCTTGTTCAGAATTTGCCAGACGAGGGCTGTAGATGCGGGCATACTTTTCTTCATCGAAATCCGGAACGATCACATATACTTTTGTTTTGTCCGGCAGATGGAGTTTGCTTTTCAGTCGTATTTGGCCTTTTTCTACGATGCCTTCAAGGGTTACGACACTCATTTTATTGCTCCTGTTTCTTTGTTTAAATTTGAATTCCCCGCTGCTTGCAGCGCGGGATGAATTCAAATGAAAGATAAAATCCTTTTTTGCGTTATCTGTTGTAAGTCCATGTTATAAGTGGACATTCTTGTAGGAATTGCTAATAATATAAACGTTCTGCACGAACGTCCTCTCAATCCTATTGTTAAGCTTCAACCTTCATTGGCCAATTCCATGATTCGTTTGAACAAATCTGGAGACAACCGATAGCCTGCATCCGAAAGCGCGTTGAGAACTGGCGATACCCTGTCCAAAATTCCTGCTCTTTTAGCCATTATTAAAATACCGCCGGTTCCAATGACTTTAATACCCCTGCTTTTGGCGATTTTCCTTCCTTTTCTGTCATCAATGATTAACAGACGGGCGTTTTTTTCCAATGCGAGTTGAATAGATTCTGCTTCTCCTGCATCTATTAGTAAACGTAAAATAGAAGATTCGCTCGATTGTTTAAGCTCGACAATTTTGATCCAACCGGCATTGATGGCCTCAGATAACGCCATGGTACCTGGTTTGTGGCTCGACACCTTGAGTTCTTCAAAAACCCGTGAAGGAATGGATATTGAATTGTAAAGGCTTTTCAGTATAGAGAGATGCCCGGTCCGGGCCATTCCGATCAAAGGACCGGCATCTGCAACGACTAAACTCGACACCGTTAAGTCTCCAGCTCCTCAGCCAAATCTTCAGGTGGATAATCAACAGCCGGAATTTCGAATTCGCTCAAAAGATCCAAAAAATCATCTATCGACAAGAATGAAATTCGTGCGGCTTGAGAAAGCGTGATATGCCTTGCTTGGAATAAATGGAGAGCTAAAGCCTTATTTACACCATGTTTCAGTAAACGTTCATCAAAGGGAACCGCAAGAAAAGCAGGGCGGCCATGTTTTGTAATCAAAGCAAGCCGTCCCTCTTCTGCATCTTTGAGAAGATCACCGGTGCGCTGTCGCAGCTCACGAACTGTAAAAACATTAAGCTGTTCCATAATAACCCCTCATGATTAATTGTGCATACATTTGATAGCACAATTGTATTTACTGCGCAATATTTATTTGATATAAGCCCAGGCAAGTTTTACAGCATAGCGTAACAGGCGCATATAGGCTGTCAGCGGATGAAAGACGAGCTATCCAAGATTAAGATAGCGGCCCGAGGAATGTTGAAGGGTTCTGGAATATTGAAAGCCTTAGGACTTCTGAAGGGATCAAGATGGCCTGCGAGCATGTGGAAGAGTTCAAGGAGATGGTGTGCACTAAATCAGTGAAAAATCACTACCAAACCTTTCTTAGAGTTTTAAGTCCTTTCAAGTAGTCTTCATATTCCAAGTTTGCCCGAACACCATATTCACTGAATATATCTATCATCTTTGATATAGAAACCCCGGCTATTTTTGAGGCCTTTTCTAACGATGCCTCAGATTTTTTATATTTTTGGATAGCCAGCATGATCCTGCCGAGATCAACAAGCTCTCTGACCTTTTTTGACACATCAGCGCGTTCTTCCTTTGCAAGCGATGAAAGAAATCGAAAATAATCATCATTAATACGTATGCTGAGAGTTTTTCCGGCCATTTTTATTTACCTCCTTCAATTCTTTTCTTTGCATCTGTAAGTATCGCTTTGCTATATCTGCCGATGGCTTGGAGTCTTCCCAACTTTGTTAAGGCTTCATCCTTGGCAACAAGTTGCTTTTCATGTGCCCTTATTAAAAAACCGATGGCGGTAACGAAATCAATATTTAAAAGCTTGGAAGCCCTGATGGCATTTCTATCGTCTGTAGCAATGAATTCAGCTCCTATCTGAAGGGCAAGCAACAATGCCTCGGCCTCGCCTTCATCGATATTGAAATCGTCCATTAATTTCCTTTTTTGCCTTGGGTTTTTCGCAGTTAAAATCTCAATTTTTCCCTGTTTGATCAGACTCTCTACCAATGGTCTCTCTTCCCGACCCTGTACACACACTTCCGATTTCACTTTTTTGGAAATCGCAACCCTTCCTTCAAAGGTTGAAAGAAACAATTCGAGCAAATCTGTTCTGGCGAGCAAAATCAAAGTCGATGCATCAAAAATAATCATTATACAGACGTAATACGCTCGCATGACATTGTCAATTAACAAGTGCCGCTTCAAGTTGTTTTTATCCGCAGTGTTTTCTGAGCCCTTAAAAAGAGGGCGCCCAGAAGGGCATCGGCCGCACAATCAGTGAGCTATCTGACCAGGGTCTCAAGGCGGTTAACCTTCTTGATTAATGCAGCTATGCTTTTCTGTTGGTCTTTGATCATATCTTTCTGCTCATCAATCATCCTTTGCTGTTTCCGGGTCGATTTATTGATGGCGTCGTAAAAAGTCCCATCTATAGTTGAATTCGTAACTTTTTACGAGACCATCAAATTGAAAGCGTTGCTGAAGATGAGTGGAATGTTTTGAAATGATCTACGAATTTCACAGGATAAAAATTTAACGGGACAGGGATACGGATTCTGATAAAACGCTAACGGCTGTGTATTTGGTTTGAATGTACGTACTATCGGTTACTGTCTATCATTTAAGTTGCCCTGCCGAGGGCTGATTGTTTGGGCTGATTTTACCTTCCCTGCCCAGTTAAATTTGCGGCAGCAACAGCACAGCGTATTTAATCAGGGTCAAAAAATCAGGCAAAGAAAAAAATGATCTCTGTGACCTCTGTGGGCTCAAGCGAAGCGGGCGAGAGAGCCCTGACTCCCGATACCCGCCTAATAGGGCTAAAGACTGGCCAATAGGCGCGGTTGTTGCTCCTGGTGCCGGTCCGGGAATAACGAAAGTCGCGGTTGTTGCTCCTGATTCCAGTTCGGGACTAACGAAAGCTCCGGGCTGATTTGGATCCAATTGGGGTTAGGCAGCAAAGTCGGTACGTCAGCCCAGCTCCTTAAATAAAAGGCACCGGGGTTCAGCAGCCATGCTCCTTCTTCCAAAAATTCATCCTCTTCGTCTTCTTCCATGTCTATAAACAGATCCAGAGGCGGTATCATGAAAAAGTTGGCCGCCGCCGCCGCACGCAGCAGCACTTCAAGTGCTTCTTGCTGAATTGATATCGTTGTCAATGTTGCCAGCGATTCTGAAACGTCTTGCAGGTCTCCGGCAAGAAATGTATAGATTCCTTGAATAACGACTGCTCCCGGTGCAGAAATGTTTCCAGAATCGGGAACAGTAGTAAGCGCGGCGTTCGGAACTACTTATACTCAACGATTTAACCGGCGTCATTTTCGCAGCGGGCATCTTTTTCAGGGAAGGTACAAAAGCATCATCGTTCAAAACGATGCCTACTTGTTGCAGTTATCCTATTATATTCACCGAAACCCTTTGAGAGCCGGTATTGTTGAACGTCTTGCCGACTACCGCTGGAGCAGTTATTTGGCTTATGCCTATGGTCGAAAGGCTCCTGAATGG
>NZ_JAZFTO010000238.1:0-9317 GCF_036446775.1 Candidatus Desulfatibia sp. | reverse complement strand
TACCGGAAGGTGTCTCCATAACCGTCGATCCCGGGGAATGCAGGCAGCAGGGCCGGGTGAATGTTCATGATGCGTAGATTGCCGGGGACCGTATTGACCCGGTCGATAAAATACGGCGTTAGATTTCTCATAAAGCCGGCCAGCACCAGTAGGTCGAAGGGGTGAGGCTCCATAGCTTCAAGCAGTTCAGCTTCAGCCACAGCTCGGGTCATTATGAAGTTTCTGACTTTTTCGGGATCGGAATCCGCCGCGAAAAGAGATTGCTTAGCCAGGACGTCGTCAAGATCGAAATCCTCAGGCAGCATGGCCTTATCCTGTCCCGCTTTGAAACGTTTTATGATCGACCCGTAATCCACCACAAACGTTGGTATTTCCCTGCTGCGGACTTTTTCAAGACCGCCTGAAGCCGGATTATCCGAACCCACAAAGACTATTTCACCGCTGATCATTCCTTGCTCGCAGGCGTCCATAATGGCCTGAAGGTTGCTGCCGCCTCCCGATATCAGCGCTCCAATACGAATTTTCTTGCCCATTGTATACCCTTTCGATACATTAATATATTCTTGTACTTTAACACGATATCAAATACATAATGTTTTGGGAATTCTAAATTCGACAGATAAGATGAAAAATGAATAAAATTGATAAAAATGAAGCACATATGATCCTTAAAAAAATAATGTGGGATTATGATATCGATCCGGGCGAAATTTATAACTTTATATCCGGTGAGAGAGACAACCTTTACCATTTTACTAAAGAAATGATATTTATAAGGATTCTCGAGCGATTGCCATGGTATGAAATCCTTGCTCTCTTTCCGTTTCATATCTTAAAAAAGATTGTCTCCAAAAATACGATTGAAAATCTGAGAAGCAAATCTTTGAGGGAAAAATATGAATACGCCAGACGAATATTACACAAAGAAGCTCTACCCCCTTCAAGATGGTATCCTAAAGATAATAAGCGACACGAATACCCCCTTTTATCTAACCGGTGGTACAGTTCTTAGCCGTTGTTATTTCCATCATCGTTACTCTGAAGACTTGGATTTTTTTGTAAATTCAGATATTGCCGAAGATCTCTTTTGGGGCAAAGAAAACAGCCTTTATCCCTAAAGGATTCTAGTCGCAAGGATAGAACTGGTTCCAATACCTTATAGGAATATATCTTTACTGTTTTCACAAACAGTTCCAAGGTTGACAATGCTAATGCATGTTACTATATTGCAGTTTCATTTTAATTTATAGAGAAAGGATTAATATTATGGCAGAAGGTGTTTTGGAAATTGAAGACAGCAATTTTGAGGCCGAAGTGTTGCAGTCTGAGAAACCGGTCTTGGTCGATTTCTGGGCCCCGTGGTGTGGCCCCTGCCGGGCCATCGCCCCCGTTGTTGAAGAGCTTGCCGGTACCTTTGGCGATAAAATCAAATTTACCAAATGCAATGTTGATGACAATCCTGTTGCACCTGGAAAATTCGGGATTAAATCCATTCCCACCCTCATCTTATTTAACGGCGGAGATATTGTCGACAAGGTTATCGGCATCGTTGCCAAATCAAAATTAGAGGAAATGTTAAACAAAGTATAGAGGCCTTTTGGCAATGAAAAAAGTTGACTACGATCTTGTAATTATCGGCGGTGGCCCTGCCGGGCTCACCGCTGGTCTTTATGCCGCCCGTGCCCGTTTAAATGTGATTCTGCTTGAAAAAGTCGTGCCCGGCGGGCAGGTTGTTGCAACCGACTGGATCGAAAATTATCCCGGCTTCCCCGAAGGAATTTCAGGCCCTGATCTGGTACAGAAGATGACCGCACAGGTCCAAAAGTTTGATCTGAATATAGAAACAAACGCGGCCATTTCCATGGATTTATCCGCAGCGATCAAAAAGATCACTCTCAGCGACAGGGTGATCACAACCCATGCGATCATCATCGCTTCCGGGGCATTTCCTAAAAAACTGGGTGTGCCGGGTGAAGATACTTTTTACGGTAAGGGTGTATCTGCCTGTGCAACCTGTGACGGACCTTTTTTCAAGGATCGTGTTGTTGCTGCAGTCGGAGGAGGAGATACGGCTGTACAGGAAAGTCTTTTTTTGACAAAATTTGCCAAAAAGGTCTACCTGATTCACCGCAGAGATCAGCTCAGGGCCGAAGCGATTCTTCAGGAACGGGCACTGGCCAACGAAAAAATCGAATTTTTATGGGACTCTGTATTAACCGGCATTCAGGGTTTAACCGATGTTGAAAAAATTTCGGTTCAAAATTTAAAGACCGGTGATACCAAAGAAATTGCCGTAGACGGATGTTTTATTTGGGTAGGCATCCTTCCCAATTCGGAATTTTTGCCTGAGGATGTCGAACTGGATCAATACGGTTTTATTAAAGTCGACGCGAACATGCAGACTTCGGTGGCGGGGGTATATGCCGCCGGTGATGTGAGGAGCACTCCCTTGCGTCAGATTGCAACTGCTGTCGGCGATGCCGCTATCGCTGTATTTTCGGCAGAACACTACCTCCAGAATGTAAAAGTATGAAACGTTTTATACTCTTGGGTCTGATTGCAATGTTTGCATTTTCGGGCTGTGCATGGTTCCAAACCGAGGAAGAAAAAACCGCACAGGAACTCATAAATGACGGTATGGATCAGTACAATGACAAAGGTTACAGAGACGCCATCGCATCTTTTGAAAAGCTGAAAGACTGGTACCCATTCAGCCAATACGCTATCCTTGCGGAACTAAAAATCGGCGATGCTCATTATCATTTGCAAGAGTACGAAGATGCCATCGCTGCTTATGAAGATTTTGAAAGCCTGCATCCCCGTAACGAAGCGATACCTTATGTGATCTACCAGATCGGACTCAGTTATTTCGAACGTATCGATACCGTCGACCGAGATCAAAGCACAGCCCAAAAAGCTTTAGAGACTTTTGAACGTCTAAGAAAACAGTTCCCCAAAGATCCATATGCGATCAAGGCTGAACAAAATATCAAAAAAAGTCAAAAAAGCCTGGCCGGGCATGATTTATATGTGGGCCTTTTTTATTACAAGAGCAAGCACTACAAAGCCGCCCTGCAGCGTTTTAAAAACGTACTTACAAAATACCCGGATGTAGGTGTGCACCAAAAGGCGCTTCAGTATATTATTCAGGTAGAGGATAAGATCAAAGAAACAGCGGTAAAATAATTCTTTACACTCCAAATGAATTATTATAGATAATCAGGTTCTGTCTTTAGGTATGATTTAGGTTATTGTTTTACGACGCCATCAACAATTAATGGAGAAACAAATCATGTCCAGGATGTGTGGTATATGCGGCAAAAAACCGATGTTCGGTCATAACGTAAGTCATGCCCATAATTTAACCAAACGCCGTTTTAATCCAAACCTTCAGCGAGTGCGGGCGATTCATAACGGAAGGGTCAAGCGGATGAGGGTGTGCACCAGTTGCATAAAATCCGGCCAAGTCGTCAAAGCACCGTAATTCTAACTTAAGTATCTATAGCAGGCTAACGGTCAATCCGCTTTACTTCCTGAATGTTCCTTACCTTCCTGATGGCCGATACAACTTTGTTTAAATGATCGGTATTTTCAATCGCTATCGTAAAAAAACTGTCGACAATTTTGCTTTCCCGGGTTTCCGTATTTGCACTTACGATATTGGCTCCGTTTTTGCTGATAGTGGCTGCAATATCCGCCAGCATCCCCACCCTGTCGTAGGAACGAACGCGTATTTTTACCGGATATGTATCGACAAGATCCAGATTCCACTGCACATCGATCTGCCTTTCGGGACTCATTTTCAAAGCATTTACACAACGGGTGCGGTGAACGGTAACACCATAACCTCTGGTGATATAACCGGTTATCGGATCTCCGGGAACCGGCTGGCAGCACTTGCCGAACTTTACCAGGATGTCGTCAACCCCCTTTACGACTATGCCCGTTTTTGGTTTTTTCTTGCGCACCCGGCCGATAATTTTTTCTAAAATCGATTCATGTTTTTCATCCTGCTCAGGCTTGGGGGTGACTTTGCGTATTATCTGCAGAGGGGTAATTTTACCGTAACCGACGCTTGCTATCAGATCATCAATGGTTTTAAAGCCGAAATATTCGACAACCTTTCCCATATCTTCTGATTTTAAAAGCGTATTAAAATTGAGCTTATATTTACGGAAGGCCTTTTCACACATTTCACGCCCTAAGGTGAGACTGCGTTCTTTTTCCTGGGTTTTTATCCATTGTCTGATCCTGGAACGCGCTTTTACCGTTTTGACAAAATTAAGCCAGTCTTTGCTGGGATGTCCCTTTTTATTTGTTATTATTTCAACGGTATCGCCGGTTTTTAATTCATATTGCAAGGGGACAATTCGCCCGCTCACCTTAGCGCCGGCACACTGATTGCCTACTTCCGTATGGATTAAATAGGCAAAATCAACCGGCGTAGCCCCCCGGGGAACCGATTTTATTTCACCGCGAGGCGTAAAAACGTAAACTTCATCCGGAAAGAGATCGATGCGAACATTTTCTAAAAACTCATCAGGATCCCCGATATTTTCCTGGTTTTCGACCAAGCTTTGAATCCAGGCGAATGTCTTTCTAATATGCTCATCAGAGCTTTTATCTTCTTTATAACTCCAGTGAGCAGCAATGCCGGATTTGGCGACATTATCCATTTCGCGGGTCCGAATCTGAATTTCAATGCGTTCACCATAAGGACCGATTACCGTTGTGTGGAGGGATTGATACATGTTGGGCTTGGGGACTCCAATATAATCCTTGAATTTTTTAGGGACCGGTTTCCAAAGAGAATGGACGATCCCCAGCGCCTCATAGCACTTGGGAATTGTATCGAGAATTATCCTGAAGGCAATAATATCGTATACTTCTTCAAATGCCAGGCCCTGTTTGATCATCTTCTGATAAATACTGTAATAATACTTGAATCTGCCCAGAACTTCGCATTTCAGATTGGCGTCATCCAATTTCTTTTTGATGAAACTTTTAACGGTTTCAATATATTTTTCGCGCTCTTCTCGGTTGGTATTGACGAATTCTTTGGTTTTTGCATATTCCTCGGATTGGAGATACATAAAAGAAGTATCTTCAAGTTCCTTTTTTATCCAGAAAATACCAAGACGTGCAGCAATAGGCGCATAGATGTCAAGGGTTTCCTGGGCGATTTCCAATCTTTTGTGTTCTGAATGAAAATTTAACGTCATCATATTGTGGAGCCGGTCAGCCAGCTTAATCAGGATGACGCGTATATCATCCGCCATGGCAAGGATCATCTTCCTGATATTTTCAGCCTGGCGGGCCTGGGAACTGCCAAAGGAGAGGGCACTCAGTTTGGTTACTCCGTTGACGATATGCGTAATTTCCTCTCCGAATATTTCCATTATTTCTTGAGCTGTCGCATGGGTGTCTTCGATCACGTCGTGGAGTAGCCCGGCGGCAACACTGACGGCATCAAGTTTCATATCTGCAAGGATGCCGGCTACTTCCAGGGGGTGAGACAGATATGGTTCGCCGGACAATCGAACCTGGCCTTCATGTACTCTGGCCGAATAAATATAAGCACGGTCAATAATATCCAGATTCGCTTCCGGGTTATAATCGGTAACCTTGTCAAGTATGTCGTTAATACGAATCATAATTAGATGTCTATCTTAGCTAAAACCTTAACATTTATTTCAAGTTTTCCTATGGCACTTCTGCCCGAAGTTGATGTAGATACTGGATGCTTGATACTGGATAACAAAAGAATGGTTATTTTATCTCTCCAGCATCCAGCATCGAGTATCAAGCATCGATTTGTCTAATGTACTTTGATTTTTGCTCCATCAACTCTATGCATTGAGGCGAAGCTTCACTAAAAAGTCAATATGCCTTGGCAAAGACTGCCCGGGTGTCGCCAGGCCTGCGGCAGCAGATGCATTCTCCTTTGGGGGTCTCGTCATCAAAAGGGATGCACCGGATAGTAACACTAAGATCTTCTTTTATTTTTGATTCACACTCCTCCGCCCCGCACCAACCGGATAACGCAAAACCACCATGAATTTCATGTTTCTCCATATCTTGCGGCGTAAAGAAATCATAAAAATCATCCCGGTCTTCAATCATTACGGTATGTGTTTTTCTGAACGACACGGCACGCTCAAAAAGATTCTGCTGAATTTCGTCCAAAATATTGGTTATTGTTCCAACAAAATAATCTCTTTTTAATGACTCTTTTTCTTGATGTCCTTTATCTCTTCTGGCGACAAATACGGAATTATCGGCAATATCTCTGGGACCGATTTCAACGCGCAGCGGTATACCTTTTTTAATCCACTCCCATCCCCTTGCGCCGCCGATATCCCGGTCGTCAATCTCCACTTCAAGCCCGCGGTTATGATAAACTTTTTCTTTCAGCTCATTGGCCAGGCTTTCGGTAAACGCCATTACCTCCATTTTGTCTCCGGCCTTCCTGACAATGGGCATTAGAACCACATGCGAAGATGCAATTTTCGGCGGCAGTATGACACCATCATCATCAGCGTGCGTCATGATAAGGCCGCCGATAAGGCGGGTGGATGAGCCCCATGAGGTTGTCCAGGCATACTCCTCTGTTTCGCGGGCCGATTGGAATCTGATATCAGAGGCCTTGGCAAAATTCTGACCCAAAAAGTGTGAGGTGCCGGTCTGAAGCCCTTTCCGGTCCTGCATCATGGCTTCAATGCACAAGGTATCGACCGCTCCGGGAAATCTTTCTGCGGCTGTCTTTCTGCCCTTGATGACCGGCATGGCCAGATACTCTTCTGCCAGGCGGGCATAAACGTCGAGCATCATCTGCGTACGTTCTACGGCTTCTTGGGCCGAGGCATGGGCTGTATGCCCCTCTTGCCACAAAAATTCAGTGGTCCTCAAAAAGAGGCGGGTTCGCATCTCCCATCTAACCACATTGGCCCATTGGTTGATCAGTATCGGGAGATCACGATAGCTGCTTACCCACTTGGAAAAAGAGTCTCCGATAATCGTTTCTGAGGTAGGGCGAACAATCAAGGGCTCGGCCAGCGCCCCGGCCGGCACAAGGCGGCCGTCGGCCCCTTTTTCGAGCCTGTGGTGGGAAACAACCGCACATTCTTTGGCAAAACCTTCGACATGCTCAGCCTCTTTCTCAAAAAAAGAGAGCGGAATAAAAAGAGGGAAATATGCATTTTTGACCCCGGTCTCTTTGAACATGCCGTTGAGTACGTGCATTATGTTTTCCCATATAGCATAGCCCCATGGCTTTATCACCATACAGCCTCTAACCGGCGACCTTTCCGCCATATCCGAGGCTTTCACCACCTGCTGATACCATTCCGGATAATCTTGGGCCCTTGTCGGAGTAATCGCAGTTTTTGTCGGTTTTGACATATTTTTCCTTTTCTGTATCATTTCAGCCTTATGAATTAGAAACTACATAGTGCTCAAATATATTTATGGCTGGGCACTAACTGAGTTTTACACGGTTAAAATCGGATTGCCGTTGAAACGGCCAATCATTCATAACGCTGAACTAGTATGCGTTCACAGGTTTAGTGTTCAACGTTCAGCCGGCGACGAGCCCTTCGGCTGTGAGCTCAGGGTCGAACGGCTCAGCCGAGTCGGGTTACCTTTCATAGGCGTTCAAAGGTTCAGAGTTCCCCGTTCAGGGTTACTTTGAACCTCCGAACCCTGAACCCTGAACCCTGAACCCTGAACCCCTGAACCTTTGAACCCGTGAACGGTTACCACCGAGAGTCCGTATCTTTTTCGTATTTTTCTACTTCTTTTAGTAATACCTCGACGAGTTTCTCCTGGGGAAACTTTTTGATCACTTTTCCTTTCTTGAAAAGTATCCCGGTACCGTCACCGCCGGCTATACCGATATCGGCTTCTTTGGCTTCTCCCGGACCGTTTACCACGCAGCCCATAATGGCAAGCTTGAGCGGCAACGGATTTAGTAATAGATTCTTTTCAACCTGCTCAACGATATCAAACAGATCGATATTACAACGGCCGCAAGTGGGGCATGAAATTATTTCGGGTCCATGTTGCCTAATACCAAGCGCCTTGAGAATTTCGTACCCGACCCGCACCTCTTCAACCGGATCGCGGGTCAAAGAGACGCGAATGGTGTCACCGATACCCTCTGCAAGGAGCATCCCGATACCGAGGGCGGATTTAACGATTCCGGGGTAAAGGGTTCCGGCTTCGGTCACCCCTATATGTAGCGGAAGGTTGGTTTTTGATGAAAACAGCCGGAGAGCATCTATGGTGCGATGAACATCAGATGCCTTGATTGAAACCTTAATGTTGTGAAAATCGAATGACTTTAAGAGTTCGATATGTCGCAAGGCACTTTCAACCATTGCTTTTGCACATGTGCCGTTGTATTTTTTCAGGATATCCTTTTCAAGGGAGCCTGAATTAACACCGATGCGAATCGGTATATTAAACTCCCTGGCGATGTCAACAACAGCTTTTACTTTTTGTTTGCCTCCTATATTCCCGGGGTTGATTCTAAGACCGTCGGCACCCGCCCGGGCAGCAGATATGGCCAGGCGATAGTCAAAATGTATATCGGCGATCAAAGGGATTGAAATCTGATCCTTTATTGAAGAAATTGCCTGCGCAGCTTCCTGGTCAGGAACCGCCACTCTGACAATTTCGCATCCTGCTTTTTCCAGGCGCTTTGTTTGTGATACCGTAGCCACAACGTCCTGAGTCCGTGTGTTGGTCATGGACTGGACGGCAATCGGAGCCATACCGCCGATTTTAACATTCCCGACTTTGATTTGAAGTGTTTTTTTTCGTTTTATAAAATAAGACATATTGTTTTTATTTTGCCCCGAAAAGCCTGGTCCTTCCCCGCGTGGCGGGATCTTCGATGGGCCAAGCCTGTCCCGCATTGCGGGGGTCAGAGTCTGATGGCTTTGCCTGAAGACTGATACAAGGATTAATGGAGTATTGGAGTACTGGAGTATTGAAAATTCGCTTGGTTGTCATTTAATCGCTATTCGATTGTAATTGCGATAATGAAGTTACTTAATTATCTTAGAATGCCTAATGATGTTCTCTCGTTACCCATTACTCCACCACTCCAATACTCCATGAAAATCTATGAACGGCAAAGACCCCAAGCCCCCAATGGGGGCCAACCAAAGCCTGGTCCTCTGGGCCAGGATGCTTTACTAAATATTAGGGCTATGCCAACCGGAACCTATATAAATAACAAACAGCCACTCTTTGTTCAAGAGAAACCTCAACTATGCACAATTGAGGTGAAATTGAATACGGCGCAAGCAGCG
>NZ_JAZFTO010000237.1:0-2164 GCF_036446775.1 Candidatus Desulfatibia sp. | reverse complement strand
TGAACTGCGTTGCAAACGGCAAGATTCTAAGCGAAGGCATCTTTGAAAAAATTTGGATTCAGCCGGCGGCGGGAGACGCGGGGGGAGCGCTTGGGGCGGCGTTGAGTGCGTGGCACAGGTATCTGGGAAACGAAAGGAAGGCCGGCGGGGTGAACGATTCGCAGTCTGGCTCGTACCTCGGCCCGGCTTTTAAAGATAATAATATTGAATCATTCTTAAAGTCCAAAAACATTCCTTATGAAAAATGCGCCGATAGGGAAATATCCGAGAAAGCCGCGCACCTATTGGCGGATGAAAAGGTGGTTGGGTGGTTCAGCGGGCGCATGGAATTCGGGCCGCGTGCTTTGGGGTCCCGCAGTATAATCGGAGATGCGCGCTCGGAAAAAATGCAGTCCACCATGAACCTTAAAATAAAATTCAGGGAATCTTTCCGTCCTTTTGCGCCCTCCATATTAAAGGAGAGGGTAGGGGAATATTTCGAGATTGACGTCGAGTCCCCTTATATGCTTCTTGTTGCCTCCGTCAATCAGGAAAGGCGCAAGCAAATGTCGGAGGATCATAAAAAACTTTTTGGAATAGACAAACTTAATATTCCGCGTTCCGACGTTCCGGCGATAACGCACATTGATTATTCTGCGCGCATCCAAACGGTCGATAAAAAAACGAACCCGCTTTATTACGCTATGATCGAAAAGTTTTATGAAAAAACCGGGTGTCCGGTGGTAATAAACACCTCGTTCAATGTGAGAGGCGAGCCTATTGTATGCACCCCTCCGGAGGCATATCTATGCTTCATGCGCACAAAGATGGATTACCTTGTGCTTGGGAATTTCCTGCTTGATAAGAAGAAGATGCCGGAGTTCAAGGACGACGGCAAATGGAAAACGGAGTTCGAACTGGACTGATGACAAAAATGATAAATAAGGATGTAAAAGAAATACGTGTGTTCGCCGGCGGAATTGGCGTCGTATTCCAGATTATCGCCGTTGTTTCATGGTGGCGCGGAGGAAACCTTTACCCGTACATTTCGGGTCTTGGGGTTGTCTTTGCGGTTGTCGGCCTAACCCTTCCGAAATTAATGAAACCAGTTTACGCAAGATGGATGATCATCGCCGCGGCGATAGGGAGGTTCCAGACAAAGTTGCTGCTTGCAATCCTTTTTTATCTGGTTATCACGCCTGTGGGAATAGTTTTAAGGCTTTTACGAAAAGATATCCTGGACCTAAAGCATGAACCGAATGCCAAGACCTACTGGAAAAAACGCGACCCGATGCAGGGAAAAGAGCGATTCCATAAGCAGTTTTAATTAGCCGCTAAATGCAATGACCGCTTTATTTTATTTTAGGCATACACACAAGCGCGTATGTTATCTTTTTGCGAGGACTGACAACCCCCTCCTTGTCATACCAGTATTTTTCTACCACCGATTCGTTTAGTACAGATTCTGAAACCCAGGATGATACCTGACTAACTGTTACTTCTTCAATATTCTGTCTGTCGTTTTTCACCTCTTCCACCATTATTGACTTCACATCCACGGAAATTGTTTTTACCAGCTCAGCCCTTGCATTATCCGCGGCACACGGTTTGCCCTCTTCCGGATAGAAAGTCGGCTCGCACGTTCCTACAGCACAAATTCGGTCTTTGTACTTAGGGGTTATTCTCACCCATGGCGGAACTTGAATCTCTGCCTCGCCCGTATTAAGAGCCGGCGGCTTATTACTTCCGGTCGCGCAAGAAATTGGCTGCAATAAAGATATGAAAGCGAAAAGAGATATCAAAAAAAAATTTCTCATCTTTATCTTTAATCGATTAAACAGAGGGAAACGCCCAAGAAGATATGGGGCGATCCCTCATAAGCTTTTACAGCCGATATTCAGTTGCCGGTTTCTTTCTTAAGATCGTCAAAAACCTTGTCCGCGTTCTTTTTTACGTGCGCTTTAACTCTTTCGCTGAGTTCCTTGCTCTTTTCTAGGGCGTCTTTGAAGCGGTTGAAGTCCATGCTTACCAGAGAATAGTAAGTCTTATTTTCCTTGTCGGAGCACCTATCCACAACAGACACACCGCTTAACGTTTGGTTTACGACGGTCTTTATTCCCTGCTCGACATGCTGTTCGTCGCTTACGGCGTCAGCAGCCGAAGTCGAAGCCATGTAGTCTTTCAT
>NZ_JAZFTO010000236.1:0-2697 GCF_036446775.1 Candidatus Desulfatibia sp. | reverse complement strand
TCACCAGGGTCGCCATGCTCCTCGTGCCCAGCGATTCCGCGGCAATGGGAAATACTTGCATGATTGATTATTCTCGTTTTGTTATTTTTATTATTTTGGTTTTAGAAGTAGAACTTTCGGGAGCCGTTGTTAATTGCCTCTGCGAGTAATCTCGTCAATCGTGGCAATGAGTGTTGTGCATATGTTTAATTCAGGTTACAATTCCCATCCCCTTGGAGACTGCTTTATGATTTTTTCAGTGAATCCGATATTAACCGACTTGATCGACTAGGGGGGCCTCAAGTAAGCCCCTGTAAAAGCAAGTGGATAGTATGTGCCGGAATTTTAAAGCCGTGTTACCTTTTCTTTAATTTCGATACCTTCGACGGTTTTAAAAATAATATCGCCCTTATCATCCTTTACAAATACGATCAGGTCCCCCATATCCGCATCCAAAAGCTCCGGTATTGGTTTAATTAAAGTTATCCTATATCTTGGATCTATTGTGCTCGTTCCTAGTGCTCTGACAACTTAATCCAGTTACATTTATATGTCATAGCTGCATACGCCAATACATGCTAAAAATAAAACTCAAAAAAGAGGAGCGCGAGTTCCTGCAGCAGTTCGTGAAAAAGGGGACAAAGAAAGCGAGGGCGATTGCAAGGGCGAATGTCTTACTTTTGGCGGATGATGCCTACAACAACGACGAGATCTCCAACGCAACGAAGGTTCACAGGCAGAGTGTGTGGAGGATCAAAAAGAGATACCTGGAAGAAGGGCTGGATTCTGCGTTGAAGGAAAAACCAAGGCCGGGGCAACCGAGGAAGTACACAGAAAAAGAAGAGGCCGAAATTATTGCGACAGCATGCACAGATCCACCAAAAGGCAGAAAAAGATGGAGCGTCAGGCTGCTTGCCGATGAAATGAAGAACAGGAAGGGCTTCAAGACGATCAACAGGGAGAGCGTCCGCCTCATCTTAAAAAAACGAAAACCAAGCCCTGGCTGAAAAAGATGTGGTGCATCCCTGAGATAACTCCCGAGTTCAGGGAACAGATGTATGACATTCTCGACCTGTATACAAAGCCCTATGACCCGAAAAGACCGGTTATCGGCATTGACGAAAAGCCAAAACAGCTCATCAAAGACGGCAGAAAACCGATACCAATGAGGCCGGGCAGGCCTGAAAGGTACGATTACGAGTATGTCAGGAAGGGCAACGCCAACATCTTCATGGCCGCCGAATTCAAGGCGGGAAGGCGCACCACGAGAGTCACCAGCCGAAGGACAAAGAAGGATTTTGCAAAATTCATCAAGCATCTGGTTGACAGGGCCTATCCGGATGCCGAGATGCTGCGGGTGGTGGTTGACAACCTCAACACGCACAACGGGACGGCGCTCTATGAGGCATATGGAGCGGAAGAGGCAGAGAGGATCCTCAAAAAAGTAGAGTTCCATTACACGCCGAAACATGCAAACTGGCTTAATGTCGCCGAGATCGAGATCGGCGTGATGGATGCGGAATGCACCGGAAGAAGGATCGGCGATAAAGAAATATTGAGTAGAGAGGTCAGGGCCTGGACGACCAGGAGGAACAAGCAGGAAAAGAAGATCGACTGGAGATTCACGAGGCAAAGGGCAGATGAAAAACTATCAAAGTATTATGTAACATGATTAATCTGTCATGCCACTACCAGAAAAATAAGCCCCCGAAAGTTTTTACCTGGGTACATACCGTCACCTTTAAATACTCCTTATGATACATATCACAATATCCTAAAAAATATGCTCTTGTGATATAAATGACAACGAAACTTTTGTTGAAAAAACTGCGCCTGGAAGGAGAGGAGTTCCTGACATCTGACACCATGAAGAAGCACTGCAAATCCTTCAACCTAGACTACAATTCCACGATCAAGTACTTCATCTCAAGGGGCTACCTGGTGAGGATATTCAAAGGAATATTTTACCTCAAGAGTCTGGATGAGCTAAAGCTTGGCAAAGTAGGATATTCCCACCTGGAACTGGTCTCAAAGGGGCTCGAACTGAAAGACGTGAAAAACTGGTATTTCGGACTCTATACAGCTCTGAAGCTTAACAACATGACCCATGAGCACTTCACCACGGACTACGTGATAAGCGACATGATATTCAGGGCAAAGCCGATGGGAATAGCAGGATACAAGTTCAGGTTTTTGAAACTGAAGCCAGACCTTTTCAAATTCGGGATTATTAAAAACGGGCTGAACTGCTCTGACCCTGAGAAAACCATACTGGATTTTATCTACGTCTGGCGATATAACGGAGTGCCCGATGAAAGGATAATAATGGACATTTCCGAATACTCCACAAACCTATCGAAAAATAAGTTCGAGACATACGCAAAGAACTATCCCAAAACAGTTCACAAAATAATGGAGAAAGTGGTTGCATGAAGGAGTTTGTCAGCGAGGTTTCAAGGGCTCTAGAAGTTGAAAGAAAGGAGACAAAGAATTGAAAGTTGTAATCCTCGGTGCAGGCTTTGCAGGGATTTACACTGCAATTAATTTAAAGAAACTCGATAAAAAGCTCGACGTAGTGCTGGTTGATTACAACAACTACCACCTTTACAAGCCCATGCTGCATGAAGTGGCGACCGGCAGCGTTGGGGCAAAACACATAGCACAGCCCATACACAAAATTCTGGAGGGAAACGGCTTCAAGTTTATCAGAGGGGTGGT
>NZ_JAZFTO010000235.1:0-2843 GCF_036446775.1 Candidatus Desulfatibia sp. | reverse complement strand
TGCTGTTAAAATCGATATATGATAGTATTTATCTAAAATTAAAATAGGTTGCCATAGTTTAATCTGCTCTTAAAACAAAATATATCGCTTGTGAATTCCATGGAAAAGGTTACGTATACTGAAATCGAAAAATTTGTGAATGAAGTTGTCCACAAATTTGATCCACTCCGTGTAATCCTGTTCGGTTCGTATGCAAATAGCTTGGAATCACCAGACAGTGATGTGGATTTGCTGGTGATTATGAATTTTGAAGGCCGTCCCCAGCTTCAGGCGTTTAATATTCGCAGAGAAATTAGAAGAGATTTTCCTTTAGACTTAATTGTTCGAAGACCTTCTGATATAAATTACAGGCTGGCCGCGGGAAATTTTTTCTCAAAGACATCCTGAATAACGGCAAGGTACTATATGAGCGCACTGATCACGGAATGGATCAATATGGAAGGAGCTATTGAGTTAATTAGCTCCAATTTTCGACAATGATGGCTTAATAGACGCCCCGCTGCCGTCAACAATCGCCGGAAGGCGGTTGCCAAAGCCAGTACATGGACATACTTTCCCGCCGTTGACCTGACGCCCGGCTGGATCCCCCGCGTTCCGTCAACACCCGTACATTTACAGCTAAAAAAAACCGATGACGATCCTGGTTGGTCACTTGGCCGATCAGGCCGCGGTCGGCCTTTTAGTTGAACAAGATAAGTTTTATTTTGATCTGGAGTACGATACAAATGTAAATGGGCAACAGCCCGTTGAATTGTGAATAGTAATGCATCTTATTCACTATTCAAGCTTTGACACCGTTCCTTCCTAAATTTAAACGTAATAGTTTAGTTGTTTTTCAATAAAAAGGGATCATTTTATTATTAATGGTCTCTTTTTATTTGACATACACCATGAGTAATGATACTCATGCTATAAATAGCTAATTATAAAGGATCTGGCAATATGAAAAAGATTGATTTGATGAAAAAACAACAGGATATGTTAAAAGATCAAATTTGCAGAAATTTGGACTTGCTTATCGGCTCCATAGTACGATCTCCGGCCATGATGTATCACAGCTTAACGACAAAAGTTGGGGGAAAAACCGTTACCCGATACGTCCGCAAAGGTTTGGTTCCAAAAGTCAAAAAGATGACCGATCGTAATAAAAGAGTACGCACGCTGATCCAAAAACTTTCAAACGTTAATTGGGAACTGCTCAAACAGGAATCCGAATAACTCATGTCTTCATCTCGTCAACAGCTGCCTCCATGGGATTTTGAATGTGCATATCAGCATAGTTGCCCCCACCTTCACGGATCGTCTACCAAATGGGTCTGGGAAGAATATCAGCGTTCCTATAAAGAGCATTGTGAACATTGGAGAGTTAGAGATATTCTGCGAGAAGAGCTTGAAAAAGCGCTTGCATATATAGGTGAATTAGAAGATCAAAATGAACAGCTCAAAGCAAAACTCAAAGCCCTCCATCAACGACAATTTAAATCGAATAAAAATCGTAACCGGCAAAGTTCAAATGATAGTGCTGATAACTGCTCAGCACAGGCGAAGAAAAAACGAGGTGCGCCCAAAGGCCATCCAGGCTGGTTTAGACGCAAACCCAATCATATCGACAAAACCGTTGTTGTTGCTGCTCCAGAGCTATGTCCTCATTGCGCCTGTGCTGATCTGTCGCCGATGGAAGAAATCAAGGATCATCTGCAAGAAGATATTGTCCTGCAACCGCGTACGCATGTCACCAATTTTAGGCACCATCAAGCATTCTGCCCCAAATGTAATCGCGCTGTAGTTCAAGCTGCACAAGGAGAACTTCTAAATTGCAAAATTGGACCAACAACAAAGGCAGCGGCGGTCTTTTTGCGATATGGCTTGCGGATTCCTTACCGAAAAGTGAAAGAACTTTTTGAGGTGTTTTTTAATATGCCCTTTGTTCCCGCCTCTGCCATGGCCTTTGACCGAACGGCAACCCGCAGAGGCGAACCTTTGTACGAAGATTTAAAGGAGAAATTGCGCAACGCCGCCGTCGCTCATGCCGATGAAACGTATTGGCGACAAGATGGCATTGGGCATTATGTCTGGTATGCCGGCAATGATGATCTGGCGGTGTTTCATATTGACCGCCACCGTTCATCAAAAGTTGCTCAATCGATTTTGGGTAAAAGTTTCGGCGGAGTTCTGCATACCGATGGATATGCAGCCTATAATGCCGTGAACGCTAAACACCGGCAATCATGCCTGGCGCACTTAATCCGTAAATCCAAAGAAATAAAGCAGGAAATTTTGCTCAGAAAACCTAAATTTCAGGATCAACGATCAATTCGGTTTTGCAGCAGTGTTTCAGACTTGTTGAAAAAGGCATGCGAAATCGGACGCAAACTTAACAGCGGCGACATCGAACCGAACAAAGCAGACGCCTTTGAAAAACGCCTCTATTCGGCCTTGGATTCGATATGTACAGGTAAACTCGCTGAGAATAAGGCCGAAACATTAAGACAAAGATTGCTCAATCCTAAGAAAGAATATCATCGCTTATTTACTTTCCTAAAACACACAGGTGTCCAGCCGACCAACAATCAGGCCGAACAGTCCCTCAGAAACATGGTGATTTTTAGAAAAATCTGTATGGGAACTCGCTCCGACGAGGGCTCTTATTCGCACAGTGTCCTGCCCAGTCTTGTTTTGACTGCCAAACGCCAAAGCAAACATCCTCTTGCATTCTTCGAAACTCTATTCACCCAAGACACTGCCACCGCTCAAGCCGCACTTTATAATGACTCTTCTTAATCTTGTAACTATTACCCTTCGGACAATTGAAATGTAAATCCAGAAAAGGACTAAACTATTAC
>NZ_JAZFTO010000234.1:0-5897 GCF_036446775.1 Candidatus Desulfatibia sp. | reverse complement strand
TGAGTACATCCCTGAGTCCTTCCCCAAAGAGATTAAAGGAAAGGACAACAACCAGAATGGCGATGCCCGGTATGAAAGTCAGCCAGGGTGCATCAAAAATGAAATTTTTGCCGTTTGAAAGGATATTGCCCCAGGTGGCGTCGGGCGGCGGCACCCCAAACCCCAAGAAGCTCAAGCCGGCTTCCGTCAAAATAGCCGAAGCAATCCCGATGGTGGCAGAGACCAGCACAGGCGCGATGGCGTTGGGCATAATATGGCGAAAAATGATCCTGAAGTTGCTGACGCCGAGGGCTCGTGCAGCCGCCACGAAATCCTGTTCTCTCAACGAGAGAAACTCCGCGCGCACAAAGCGCGTGGTGCCCATCCAACTGGTCAGCCCGATGACAATCATAATGTTGTAAATACTTGCAGGGAGCAAGGCTACTACCGTGAGGATCAAAAAGAAGCTGGGGAAGCAGAGCATGATATCCACGATACGCATGATCAGAGTGTCAACGGAAACCGTATTGATAAGCATAAGACGTGCCCATGTTGGCCGGCTCCCATACCTGACCCTTTTTTTTGCCAGATGATGATAATAGATGTGTGCAAAGGCAAGCAGCAAAAGCATTGCACCGAAAAGGATGAAATCAGCAGCGATAAAAACGATGCCGGCGACAAAAAGACCCGTCAAAAGCAAATGTTCGACCCGGATGTTATGTTGTCCAAAGTAGCCGGCGATGCCTCCCATGAATATGCCGATGAGTACGGATATCCCCACAGCCACAAATCCGACCGTCAGGGAAACCCAGGCTCCCTGGAGCATTCTGGCAAAAACATCGCGCCCCAGATCATCGGTTCCCATCAGGTAGATGCCCAGTGTGGGGACTTCTTCAGGCTGTAAAGAATCAAGGTGCGGTTCAGCCAGCGGCGGGCGCAGCTTTTCCTGGAGGCGGATCAAGGCAGGGTCGAGTACCGGATTGGTACCGGAGGTCAAAAAAAGCCCGATTAGTGCACTTAAGAAAAAAAGGATGAAAATAAACAGCCCCACAATGGCCAGCCGGTTTTGTCTGAAAAGGAGCCAGAATTCTTTCCACCGGGTCCGTTTTGGTGCCAGGGGCTGGTCGAATTGAAAATCCTTGTTAAATCCTGCCTCTAGGTTCATTATATTGTTTCCTGTCCGGGTTTAAAACTTTCACCTTTCAAGCGAAAAACTTTAGCAGCTAATAGTTTTCAGTATGCGTTCACAGGTTCAGTGTTCAACGTTCAGGGTTACCTTTCTGTTGGGTTCACAGAATCAGAGTTCACCACTGCCTGACCGACGGCAGGCGAGGTTCAGGGTTATCTTTTTGATGCGCTCACAGGTTTCCCGCCACTGGTTGGATTCAACGTTGTCTTTAGTCGTTGAACCCTGGTCGCCTACGGCGCCGCCAAAGGCGGGTAAACCTCTGAACCCTGAACCTTTGAACCCTTGAACGGTTACTATTTTCACAGGCGTATCCTCGGGTCGACGACAATGTAAAGGAGGTCCGAGATAAAGGTGCCGGCCAGCACCAGCACCGCTGAAGCAAAGTTGACCGTCAGAATAACGGGGTAATCTCTGGCCAGAATGGCCTCATAGGCCATGCGCCCCATGCCGGGCCAGGCAAAGATGGATTCGATAATAACGGAACCGCCGATCAGTCCCGGTAAAATCAGGCCGAACATGGTGACAAAGGGCAGCAGGGCGTTTCGCAGAGCATGTTTATAGTGGACCTGTTCCGGTGGCAGCCCTTTGGCCCAGGCGGTGCGGATGTAATCTTGGCTTTGAACTTCCAGCATCTGACTGCGAACATACCTGGAGAGAACCGCGATGCCGCCGGTGGCACCCAGGCCTGCGGGAAGCAGCAGATGCCAGATCCTGTCCATGAATACGTACGGCAGCGAAGCGTCTCCAAGCCCGAATGTTTCCATACCGATCACCGGCACATGCAAACGGGTTACTACGAAAATAATCAGGATATAGGCAAAGAAAAAGCCGGGAATCGAAATTAAAAGATAGGATAAAAATGTGGCGCTGCGATCGTAAAGGCGGCCTCTGAAAATGGCCGAGCGGATTCCGATAGGAAAAGAGATCGTCCAGGTAAGGATAGTGCCCACAATGAAAAGCGGCAGGCTGTTTAAGAATCGTTCCCAGATCTTTTTCAAGACCGACTGGTTGTCCTTCCAGGAGACGGTTTTTCCGGTGAAAAGATCTCGATAAAAGTAGAAGTACTGGACATGCAGGGGCTTGTCCAGGTGAAACTCTTTTTGAAATCGTTCCACCATCTCGGGAGTAAACTTGGGATTGAGGGGGTCCACCTGGCTGGGTTTGCCCGGTGCCAGGTGAATGATCAAAAAGGATACGATGGAGACAAAGAAAAGAGTGATCGTTTTTTGAACAATACTGCGGCCGATAAATGATACCATGGGTTTACCCCTCGTCCAACATTAAGGGCGTTTTGGCAAGCTTTATCCATTTGTTAAAATGAAACGCGTAGTTTCCGGTCTTGGTCGGTTTGATCATCTCATAGCGCATATTGCCGTCGTCGTCGACGGTTTTTAGTACGATGCGTTTGTCTAAGACGGCCGTCCATTTGCCCACATACAGGAACGTGTATGGCTGCTGACGAGCGATAATTTCATGAAGTTTGCGGGAGTATTCGACCTGGCGACTGTGATCGTATTCCTGCCGGATCTTGATGATGAGATCGTCGGCCTCGGTATTTTTGAATCCTACAAAATTAAGCTGATAAGGATTGGTCTGGCTCGAATGCCATATCTGGTACAGATCAGGGTCAATACCCATCTGCCATCCTAAGATAAGGGCGTCAAAATCTGCCTTGTTCACCCGCTCCTGAATAAATACGGACCACTCTAAAAGATCGGTACGAACATCGATGCCGATCTGTCTCCACGCATCCTGGGCAATGGCCAGTATAGCTTTGCGTAAGTCATTGCCGTTGTTGGTGATGAGAGTGAAATTAAATGTTTCGCCGTTTTTTTCAAGCCGGCCGGCTTGGTTGCGTTTCCAACCGGCCTCCTCCAGTAATTTTAAGGCACCTTCGGGATCATAAGGCAGCGGCTTGATAGAGTGGTTATAATAATCGGTCTGTTTGACAAACGGTCCGGTGATCTTCTCTCCCTGCCCATAAAGCACATAGCGGATGATTTTATCTATATCAATGGCCATACCCAAAGCTCTTCTAACGCGCGGATCATCAAAGGGCTTTCTGCGGATATTGTACCCGATATAAGTATAGCCGAAGGCCGCGCCGGAAAAGTTTTGGAACTTGGGATCTTTTTGCAGGCGGTTTACCTGGTGTGGTTGAACACTGTAGCTGTCAATAGTACCGGCATAAAATTCCATTTCCTGGGTCAACAGGTCCGGTATTACACGATAGATATAGCGCTTATAGTTGGGCGGCCCCTCCCAGTAGTCGTCAAAGCGATCCAGGGTGATGTATTGATCTGATTTCCAGTTGCGGAACTTAAAGGGTCCGCATCCGACGGGCTGCCGGTTGAAAGCACTCTGACGTATGGAAAAAGTCTTAGGGTCTTTACCAAGAGCGAGGGCTTCATTTTTGAGAGCCCGGGAGTTGAGCAGATGCTCGGGGAGGATCCCCATACCCCAGGTTCCGACGGCGGGAGAGTAGAGCCGCTTGTAAACGATTCTGACAGTCAGCGGATCAACTACTTCTACAGCCTTGACCGGCTCGTAATCGGCTATGCGCGGTGAAAGATTCTTGGGATCCATAATCGATTCAAAAGTAAATTTGACATCATGGGCATCAAAAAGATGGTTGTCATGAAATTTTACCCCGGGCCTCAGGTGAAAAAGTAGGATGGGATTATGCGCGGTGGCCGGCAAAAGCTCCCGGGCATATGCAGCCAACTTTTCTTTTGCAAGCGAATGATCGGTACTCAGAAACTTTTCGGCGTTAAAAGATTTAAAATAGCTTGAACCCAGAAGGTGCGCAAGGTTTTGAAACAGATCCTGATCGACACGGTCCAAAACCAGCTTGATTCTGGCAGGTGCGGTTACGCTGATATTTACGTCTATTTTCTTATCTTTGGCGGTAGGATCTTTTTCCGGCCTGGTTACAACAAATTTGTGGGGAGGAATAAAAGAAATGTCGCTGATATGGTCTAAAGATTCTTTCAAATTAGCTGGCGCTATGCTTTCATTTTGCTTTGCATTTTTCAGAAAGGCCACCAATTCTTTTGGGCCTGCTATTTGCAGGCCGGGGACACGGGCGGATTTGTTGATGTAAAAATAGGCCTCTTCATAGACATCCCAGGAAGTAGCCAGACGTCCTCTGAAGCGCAATTGCTCATCGCGATCAATAAGCCCTTCAAAGACCATGCCGTTGATAGTGCTGCTGGCCGAGTCCGCTGATAAAATGGGGTTCAAAATACTGGCGTCACCGATGGACCCCATAATGTACTGATTGAGTCGTTCAGGGTTTCCCCGTGTCTGTTGTTCGTAGGTGGGGACCCAGAAATAGGATTGCAGCAAGACCAGGGTTAGAAATATGGGTGCGAAAATGAGGACTCGTCTGGTAGTCATATTTGTTAACGGATAGCATCCCCTTGAGCTTTAACTCAATTGAGGTCTAAGTAAATGTTATTAAAGGATAAACAGTGTAAGATATAAACATAAGAAATTAGCGGGGGTGAGTCAAGGAAAAAGCGCTTCAAAAAAAAGCGGGCTACGTTTTAACTGCGACCCGCTTTTTAAAATTTCAGACCTCGTCATTCATCAGATAAAAATGACCGTAGACCTTTATATACTGCGGGATTGCAAAATAATTGGACATCGGTCGGTCTGGTTAGGAGGTTCAGGGTTCAGCGTTCAGCCTCCGGCCAGTAGGGGCCTACGCCCCGGAGGGGGTGAATCGCTTCACGCTTATTCCCTATGTCATTGAATTCATAGGGACAATTAAATGAGGGGCCAACCTCTGAACCTTTGAACGTTGAACCTTTGAACCCAACTTTTTGATTAGAGATGGAACGTTTTGTCCAAAAAATCACCGCATCATCTATCATTATTTACGAGATCTGAATTTATTTACAGGGGCTTATTCTGCCGGCGCCGGGGCTTTGGCCGCCTCTGCTTGCAGTTCTGCCAGAATATTATTGATAGCCTCCATTTTTTGCTTGACTAAATCAAGCTTAAGGTCATCGATGTCGAGCTCGGCGGCTTCGGCAAGATAGCCCTTGGCCTCCTCATAAGCGGCAATGGTTCCTTTGCTTTCAGCAACACTAGTTTTAAACATGAGGATCATCAGATCAATATCGTTTAAACGAGCTTGTGCAATTTGGCTGGCTTCAGCTGAGGTTGCATATGACATCGCCGTGTTCAGATAATCGCGGATGCCTTCAAAATCAGGCATGCCCGGAACTTGAAGCAATGTATCGGCCTTTTCAACATAATAGTTTGAAATAAGCGGAAAGATATCTGTTTTGGAGTAGACATCTTTTATGGTTTCAGGGGGTTGCACTCCCGGAAGCATTATCAGCAGTTCTTCACCCATGGGTGAGAATCCGCCCTTCCAGATTTCAACTGTGCCATCGGCTGGTTTAATGTAATATTTGTTACTGTTCATTGAACTGGCAGCAATGATAAGTGCAATCAGAAGAACAAAAACAGCTGCAGTATATTTCATGGCCTTTTCCATGGGATCGTCAACGGTTGTATCAACATCAGCCGGGGGACCACAAGTTATAGATACTTCCGGCTCAACGACTTTTTCAGTGGCAGCCTTTTCAGCGGCGGCTTTTTCAGCGGCGACCTTTTCAGCGTCGGCTTTTTCAGCAGCGACCTTTTCAGCAGCGACCTTTTCAGCAGCGGCTTTTTCAGCAGCGACCTTTTCAGCAGCGACCTTTTCAGCAGCGGC
>NZ_JAZFTO010000233.1:0-5334 GCF_036446775.1 Candidatus Desulfatibia sp. | reverse complement strand
TTTAGCTACCTCAGTTATTAAGAACTATCTCTTTGTATGTCTTGTTTTTCAAATTTTACCCCGAATAATTGATTGCGCCGTTGCCATGTCGAGCTTAATAATGTACTATATTCGTCGTCAAAAAAGATGCTCAGATTCGTCCGCTGACAGCCTATATGCGCCTGTTACGCTATGCTGTAAAACTTGCCTGGACTTATATCAAATATCCAGATTCCTGGTGGACGGAACTAGGCATGAACTCTACAGAATATTTATCCGCCGTTGCATCCATAGGGCGTGATGGTACATGAAAGATATGGACCAACAAATTTACAATTGACCGGATTATAATAGATTGATAATAAAATCGTATTACGATTTTATAAATAGTTTTAAATCATACTAAGGAGCATTGAATGAAAATCATGCACTATACTGAAGCCGAACCCAAGCATTTCGACACGGATACCGTCAAGGGAGTTACTGGAAGAGTAGTTATCGGCAAAGCCGACGGAGCCAAAAATTTTTGCATGCGAATTTTCGAATTATCATCAGGAGGCTATTCCCCGATGCATTCCCATGAATGGGAACATGAAATTATCATCCATGCGGGGAAAGGCGAAATCCTCTGTGAAGGAGAATGGGTCCCGGTAACCCGGGGGTATACCGTTTTTATTCCCGGCAATGAGGAGCACCAAATCAGAAACGCTGGTGATGAACCGCTGGTGTTTGCCTGTGTCATCCCTGCGGGACCTCCTGAATTATGAGTCTTAAACCTTGATGAATTCGTAAAAAGTCGAATTCATCAGGTGTTTGGTGTTTAGTGTTTTGTTTTAAATATATGCTGATATACCAGCTTGTTAAATAACCAAATACTAAACACCAAATACAAAATACTATCGTAAAAAGTCAAATGTTTTACTTTTTACGACGCCATCTATTTTAATGAGGCCTATGTCAGATTTGCGTCCGTTGATCGGAATTACGATGGGAGATCCTGTTGGTGTCGGCCCGGAGATTATTCTCTTAACTCTCAGCAACCCTTCAATTTACAAGGTCTGCCGCCCTTTGGTATTCGGAGACATCCGCACTTTGAATACTGCCAAAGAATCTATTGGGAGCCGGCTTGATCTTAAAACTGTCCCGAAGCCTGCCGCCGGGCTTTATAGCTGTGGGTCGGTTGACGTTTTGAACCTTTCTGAACTTGACCCGCAAAAAACATCATGGGGCCGGCCTTCCATTGAAAGCGGCAGGGCCATGATGCATTATGTAACTACTGCTGTCGATATGGCCGTCGAAGAACATATTGCTGCAATTGCCACCTGCCCCATAAACAAAACGGCCATGCAAATCGCCGGTTTTCGCTATAGTGGACATACCGAGCTGCTGGCAAAACGCACAGGATCCAAAGCTTTTGTCATGATGCTTGCCGGCAGCCGGCTGCGTGTAGTTCTGGTGACCATACATATTCCTTTGAAAAGTGTCCCTGCTGTGCTTTCAAAGGAACGAATCATTCAAACCATAAGAATTACCGGCCGCGCTCTGTCTGACCGTTTTGGATGTAAAGATCCCCGTCTAGGCGTAGCCGGACTGAATCCCCATGCGGGTGAAGAAGGAATGTTCGGCGACGAAGAAATCAATATCATTGCCCCCGCCGTCCAGCAGGCCCGCAGCGAAGGCTTTAACGTTGTCGGCCCTTCTTCACCGGACACTATATTTTATCATGCAGTCGAAGGTCACTATGACGCAGTAGTATGCATGTATCATGACCAGGGATTGATTCCGTTCAAATTGATACATTTTACCGATGGAGTCAACACAACGCTGGGACTCCCAATAATCAGAACCTCTGTTGACCATGGCACGGCTTATGACATTGCCGGTACCGGGCGGGCGGACCCTGGCAGCCTTGTTGCCGCCGTAAACCTGGCCGCCCAACAGGCAGTACAGACCTCGTCATTCATCAGACAAAAATGACCGTAGACCTTTATATACTGCGGAATTGCACAAAAATTTAGGGTAATCACTGCGATTTATGAAAGCGGACAAAATCATTATAAGCGGCGCCAGACAGCATAATCTGAAAAACATTAATGTTACCATCCACCGCAACAAGCTTGTGGTTATCACCGGTTTGTCAGGTTCCGGAAAATCGACTCTAGCCTTTGACACCCTATATGCCGAGGGTCAGCGCCGATATGTAGAATCACTTTCCTCTTATGCGCGTCAGTTTTTAGAACGGATGGAAAAGCCGGATGTCGACCTGATCGAAGGTCTTTCTCCAGCCATCGCCATTGAACAGAAAGCCGCCAGTCACAATCCCCGTTCAACTGTGGGAACCGTTACTGAAATCTATGATTATCTTCGCCTCCTTTTCGCCCGAGCGGGCACATCCTACTGTTATCAATGCGGCCAGCCGATTTCATCTCAGTCAATCGATCAGATTGTCGACCAGGTAATGTCTCTGCCCGACGGCTCCAGGATCATTATTTTATCACCTATTATTACGGCCCAGAAAGGAACTCATGAAAAACGCCTAAAGCAACTTAAAAAGGAAGGCTTTGCCCGGGTCTGCATAAATGGCGAAATCTTGGAAATTGAAGAAACCGGCAAGCTTGATAAAAATAAGAAGCATACCATTGATGTGGTTGTAGATCGCTTGATCGTAAAAAATAGGATTAAAAATCGACTTGCCGACTCTTTGGAGCTGGCCCTGTCCTTGTCAGACGGTCTCGTCACTGTAAATGTCCTGGGCGGACAACCGGTCCTTTTTAGTGAGAAATCAGCATGTATCACATGTGGTATCAGCTATCCCGATTTTACTCCTGCAAGCTTTTCGTTCAACTCGCCCCAGGGAGCATGCCCAAAATGTGACGGCCTGGGTTCAAACACTGAATTTGATCCTGACCTTATCATTCCAAACCGTGAGCTCTCATTAAGAGAAGGAGCGGTTGCAGTTTGGGCCCACAGAAACACCATGCATTTTTTTGAGTTTTTAGACGCTCTGACAGAACACTATGGCGTTGATATATACACACCTTATAAGGACCTTCCGAACCACTTTAAAAAGATCCTGTTATATGGCTCAAAAAATGAGCGCATTACTTTCTACTTTGAACGCAGCGGTCGCCGTTATACTTATAAAAAACGCTTTGAAGGCATTGTTCCAAACCTTCAGCGACGTTACCTGGAAACAGAATCATACCAATCCAGGGAGGAAATTAAGCGTTATATGAATTTTCGACCTTGTACGGAATGCGCCGGTACCAAACTAAACAAAGCCAGCAGGTCTGTAAAAATCGATGATCTGGCCATATTCGAAATTACGGCGCTTTCAGTGGCAAAAGTCCGCCGTTTTTTTAAAGCAATGAATCTTGGCGGCAAAAAAGCGATTATTGCCAAAAGGATTTTAAAAGAAATCAATGCGCGTCTTGGCTTTCTTGAAAATGTCGGGCTTTCTTATCTTACCCTTGACAGGCCGGCATACACTCTTTCCGGTGGCGAGAGTCAGCGCATACGTCTTGCGACCCAAATCGGTTCGAAGCTGACCGGAGTTATATACGTTCTGGATGAACCGAGCATTGGCCTGCATCAGAGAGACAACCTGCGCCTGTTAGCAACATTAAAGAAAATGCGTGATCTTGGCAATACGGTGCTGGTTGTTGAACATGATGAAGAGACCATACGATCTTCCGATCAGGTCATCGACATGGGACCCGGTGCCGGGGTGAAAGGCGGGCAGATAGTATTTTCGGGAACACCTGAAGCGCTGCTTGAAGAAGACCGGTCATTGACCGGCAAATATCTTTCAGGGAAAAAACGCATAGAAGTTCCATCTAATCGCCGCCGCGGGCAGGGGAAGAAACTAATCATCACAGGAGCCTCGCAAAATAACCTCAAAAAAATCGACGTGGAATTCCCCCTGGGCTGTTTCACCTGCGTCACCGGCGTATCAGGCTCAGGGAAATCGACACTCGTTCTGGAAACCCTTTATAATGTACTTTCCCAGCGGCTTTATCATGCCAGAATTCAGGCGGGCACCCATGACCATGTCCTTGGACTCGAGTATATTGATAAGGTGATACATATTGACCAGTCTCCCATTGGAAGGACACCCCGCAGCAATCCTGGAACGTATACCGGTGTATTTACATATATCAGGGAGCTCTTTTCCAGAACCGCTGAAGCCCGTATGCGGGGTTACAAGCCCGGCCGGTTCAGTTTCAATGTAAAAGGCGGAAGATGTGAAGCCTGCAGAGGCGACGGAATTATTAAGATAGAAATGCATTTTCTACCGGATGTTTATGTTACCTGCGATATCTGTCGCGGCAAAAGATACAACCGTGAAACCCTTGAAATCAGATATAAGGGGAAAAACATTGCCAACATCCTCGATATGACCGTAAATCAGTCGCTCGACTTCTTTGGCAAGATCCATAAGATTAGGCCAAAACTTCAAACCCTGGTCGATGTAGGCCTGGGATACATCCAGATCGGCCAATCGGCCACAACTCTTTCCGGCGGCGAGGCTCAGCGGGTTAAGCTATCACGGGAGCTGAGTAAAAAAAGCACGGGAAAAACCGTCTACATCCTTGATGAGCCGACCATGGGCCTCCATCCGGACGACATCCGCAAACTTCTTAATGTGCTGAACCGGTTTGTTGAAACGGGGAATACGGTTATCGTGATCGAACACAATTTGGATGTTATCAAAACCGCCGACCACATCATCGATCTGGGTCCTGAAGGCGGAGATGACGGCGGCGGCATTGTCGCCTGCGGCACCCCCGAAGAAATCGCAACCGTCAAGCAGTCCTACACCGGGCATTTCCTAAAAAAAGTCTTGCCCTAAAGTAAAGAATCCTGGCCCATAGGACCAGGCTTTGGGTTGCACCCATAGGGGCGTACCTATCTCAAATGGAGTAAATTAAATTCCAAATAACAAATATCAAATATCAAACAAATAGCAATCGTTCGACCTCGAGGCTCTCGACAGGTGACCAAAAGGGGAAATCCCAAATAACAAAATACAAATAACAAATAAATTCCAATCGTTCGACCTACCGTTCGGCCCCGAGCCTTTCGGCAGTGAGCTCAAGGCCGAACTGCTCACGGCCGAGGGGGAGGCTCTCGACAGGTGACCGAAAAAACAAATAACAAACAAAAGAATAAAAAAAATAGTTTTAGCCCTTGTTTGGAATTTGAGACTTGGAATTTGTGATTTATTTGAAATTTGGTGCTTGGAATTTGTGATTTTAGACACAAAACTCCAAGGCAGAGCCAAATATCTCTGACCTGGCTCTCCGAGGCGTAGGCTCTACGAGCCGGAGGCCCAAAGGACCAGGTTTTTCAGGG
>NZ_JAZFTO010000232.1:0-8661 GCF_036446775.1 Candidatus Desulfatibia sp. | reverse complement strand
CTGCCAAGAGGTCCCTGTCACCGCCGGTGGTACCCATGACAAAGGGCAAATTATGCTTGCAATAAAACTCGGCATTGCTGTTGACCGCCGGAGGGAGACTAAAATCCACACTGATAAATGGGCCGCTGTTTTCTTTGATGGTGCTAATGGCCTGATCTCTGTCCTGCGGTTGAATCAGAGTGAAGGCAACAGAATCAATGGTCGTTTCGGTTGCAGTGATTTCGGGACCGGTCAGCGATTGGGAGATCAACTCAAACCGGTTGTCGTTGAGCGCGTTTTGAACAACATTTGAGGCCATATTGCCGGGCAGGCCGTTGACCATAACTTTTATCGGGTTCATTTTGCACCTCCAAATTTGATGGATCCATAGTATTAGAATTCATCGCGTTTTAGGTTTAAAGTGATATTTTTTTCTGCCACCCCGCCTGACGGGATCTTCGATGGGCCAAGCCTGTCCCGCATTGCGGGGGTCAGAGATATCTGGCTCTGCCTTGGAGTTTTGTGTCTAAAATCACAAATTCCAAGCACCAAAAAACAAACAAGCTCCAAACTACAAGCACCAAATTACAAATAAATCTCAAATTCCAAGTCTCAAATTCCAAACAAGGGCTAAAACTATTTTTTTATTCTTTTGTTTGTTATTTGTTTTTTCGGTCACGTGCAGCGCAGGCGCTTGCGCCGCGTGTTGGAATTTATTTGTTATTTGTATTTTGTTATTTGGGATTTCCCCTTTTGGTTATTGTTATTTGTTTGATATTTGACATTTGTTATTTGGAATTTAATTTGCTGCATTTGAGACAGGGGCAAACCAAAGCCTGGTCCCATGGGCCAGGGCCATTTATGGATGGACACCAGGGTCAGACGGTTCTTGAGTAGCGGGCACTATCCTCTTTCCTTTCGATGTAACCGTCAAAATTCATCGCTATGTTTCTAATCAATAGCCTGCCCATCCTGGTTACTTTTAACATCCTGTTTTCAACGGATAGAAGATTATCGGCCATCATCTCATTAAGGTTGTTCAACCCCCAATCAAAGTAGGTCTCAAAATCTATGTCGAATTCCTTTTCGATTGAAGTAAAATCCAGTTCAAAGTCACACATTAATTTAGTGATAACACGCCGGCGCAAAAGGTCATCATCGCTCAAGTAACATCCTTTGGCTATCGGTAGAATTCCCCTGTCAAGGGCAGCATGATACTTTTTCTCTTTCTTGATGTTCTGGGCATAAATGCGCCCAAACTGGCTAATGCTGGTAATTCCCATGGCATAAACATCCGCACCCGCATGCGTGCTGTATCCTTGAAAGTTTCTGTAAAGCTTTTTCTCTTTTAGCGCCCGCGCAAGTTCGTCATCGGGTTTGGCAAAATGATCCATACCGATAAACACGTAACCCGCACCTGTAAGTTTTTCAGTTGACATCTTTAGAATGTTAAGTTTTTCTTCGGGAACGGGTAAATCTTGGGGGCGAATTACCTTCTGATGTTTTTTCATCCAGGGAACGTAGGCAAAATTAAAGAGTGCGATTCTGTCAGGATCAACATCAATAATGGTATCAATTGTCTTTGCAAAAGTCTTGGCAGATTGGAAAGGCAACCCGTACATTAAATCAAGATTAACGCTGTCAAATCCCAATTCACGCACCCAGTCGACAACCTTTCTGGTCAAACCTTCCGGCTGTATCCGGTTTACCGCTTTTTGAACCTTTTCGTTAAAATCCTGTACCCCCATGCTGATGCGATTAAAGCCGCCGTTTCTCAAAGCGATAAGATGGTCCTTAGTCAATTCCCGGGGATCAATTTCACAACCGGCCTCCACATCAACATGCAGGTCAAAACCGGCATTAATGTAGGAACTTAAATCAACGATTTCATCCGGGTTCAAATGCGTGGGCGTGCCTCCACCCCAGTGCAGTTGGACTGTTTTTCTATCTGACGAAATATGGGTCCTCAGCAAGTCTATCTCTCGCTTCAAGTAATCAATATACCTTTTGATTCTATCTCGGTTGCGGGTTACTATCATATTACAACCGCAGAAATAACAGAGTGTATCGCAAAACGGCAGATGAAAATACAATGACAAATCAGGCCGGCCCTGTTCCTGATTGGTCTTGATTACCTCATCAAGATAGTTTGCATGTGTAAACGATTCATTGAAATGAGGCGCTGTAGGATAACTTGTGTAGCGCGGTCCCGGTTTGTCATACTTTTTTATTAAATCGATGTCTATATCAAACAAGATCTTTCTCCCGCATCTAAGGGCTCGCGCAAAAATAACTTCACATTTTTACATCTCAGCTTCAGCCCATCTTTGGCTGATACCTCACTCGCACCCGATCTTATAAAATTGGCCGCGAAATAGCTAGCTATTCCTGTGGTTTTGCTCTCTCGGATCAGCCAAACCTGAACCAAATCTGAGCGCCAATTCTGCGAAGTTATTTTTGCGCGAACCCTAAGGTTTTAAAACAGCTTCTAATCTATACTAATTAATCAGCCGGGAAATTTTTTATCATAAAGCCTGATCTCTTAGCGCAATGGATGATCATATCTTAAAGCGTGTGCTGTTTGAGTGTATTAGGGATCGTTAGAAAGAACAGACGATCTGCAGAAAAATATCATCGCAAGAGATCACCGGTTGCTCAGCAAAAAAATTGTTTCATTATGAATGCCTCTGTTCTTTCTCTACGAGCCTTTATACACGAGTTCACACGGTTTAAGATATGATTATTCATGGAGCGATTCCACAGCAAAAACTCCACGACTCCGATACTAATTAAGGCTGCGCTTTTGTATCATTCAGGTGATAACGACCACTCTCTGCTTTAACAAAATCCACCAAAGCTTTAAGGTTTTCGG
Source organism: Candidatus Desulfatibia sp. (assembly GCF_036446775.1). Lineage (NCBI taxonomy): Bacteria > Pseudomonadati > Thermodesulfobacteriota > Desulfobacteria > Desulfobacterales > Candidatus Desulfatibia > Candidatus Desulfatibia sp. Next base: position 5,810 of record NZ_JAZFTO010000232.1, on the reverse strand, counting down.
GGGGGACATCGGGCAGTATCCCGTGACCAAGATTGAAAATATGCCCGCGGCCCTCGCCAAATGATTTCAAAATTTTTCCGGCTTCAAGCCTTATCTTATCATGGCCGGCATAAAGAACGGTGGGGTCCAGGTTCCCTTGCAGGGCAACTTTATCTCCAACCTTTTTCCTGACGTCACCGATATTCATGGTCCAGTCCAGGCCTAATACGTCAGCGCCGCTTGCAGCAAGATTGTCCAGATTAAAGTGCACGCCTTTTGCAAACATAATCACGGGTACATCTTTTCCTTTGACCTGAGAGATTATTTTGCGAATGTATTGTAAAGAAAATTCTTCAAAATCATCTTGAGAGAGAAGTCCGCCCCAGGTATCAAATATTTGAACAGCGTCGGCACCGGCTTCAATCTTTGCACATAAATATACGGCCACGGCATCGGCAATTTTATCTAAAAGACTGTGGGCCAGTTTGGGGTTATTATAAATTAAATGCTTTACCTTTGAAAAATTCTTCGATCCCTGGCCTTCAACCATATATGCTAATAACGTCCAGGGCGAACCGCTGAAACCTATCAATGGAACCCGTCGGTTTAATGCCTTTTTTGTCAGGGCCACAGCATCAAGCACATACTGCAAATCAACAGTGGGATCAATTTGCTTAAGGTTCTTAGCGTCCTCTTCATTTCTAATCGGACGTGGAAACACCGGGCCCCTGTTTTCGTGCATTTCAAGGTGCATGCCCATTGCCTCGGGAATTACGAGAATATCAGAAAAAATAATGGCGGCATCAACCCCGATTAAATCGATCGGTTGCAATGTTACTTCGGCTGCAAGTTCGGGAGTTTTGCACATGGTAAGAAAATCGTATTTTTGACGCACCGCCCTGTATTCCGGCAAATACCGACCCGCTTGACGCATAACCCAAATTGGGGTTCTTTCAACCGTTAAGCGTTTGCAGGCGCGTAAAAACAAATCATTTTCAAGATTAGTCACCACTACCTCCCCTCAAGGTTCAATTTTATAATTGATCAGGTCAAATTATAATCTTTTTTTAAATATTTCAATTGTTTTTTCAACTCGCTACGTTACAAAATAATATATCTACCTACATCTGATGACATTGCATACACATGTTCTCTGGTATTCGATGTCTGTATTTCTCGTCGGCGCCTTTTGCGCCCGCTCTTTCAGTAGGGATTACACCTTTTTCATGGGGATTATGAAAAGGGGTCAAGTCTGCTCTTGACTCTTTTCAGTTTTTAACATGAGTCAAGAGCAGACTTGACCCCTAACCGAACCGGTGATCTCATTGACAATTTGACAATACTGCTTGCGTCTGATAATCTCTTGATTACTCATAATAACCTCCTTTTAGTGTTACGGGTTTTGATTTTGGTGCCTATATGCTATCAGGAGGTTATTTATTTACTATGACATAGATCATTTTGTTCTGTAGCAATCCCTTGTATTCTTGGGGGTATAACCTTTTGCTTTATTAATATATAACGTTCGTGCAGAGAATGCAGAAATAAAACACGTTCTGCGAACGTCCCGTATTCATATTCTGCATTGATGGAGAATTATCTCACAACCCAGATTATCCCTTCCATTATCACATGTTGTGTTTTTTTCGAATAGATCCAATTATTTTTTAGTTTTTAATCCTTGCGTAGGTGTTGTTTGGCCCGGATAAATGGTCAGCCGCTGTCCCGGATAGATCGGTTTACTCAGATGGAGCCGATTCCAGATGGCCAAAACCGGCAGAGGTACATCAAAGCGATCGGCAATTACAGAAAGATTGTCTCCTTTTTTGACCACATAAATGTGCTGCGCATTCTTTGCCTGCCATTGATCGACAAGCTCTTGGTAGTGGGCGTGAAAACCTTGAGCACTGTCTTTTGGTATCAGAATCGAATGGGTCCCGCGGGTTACGTAGTGCCCCCTGATTTCAGGGTTTAAATCCTTGATAGTTTTGAAAGATGTTTTGGCCGCTTGAGCAATGAGACGGATAGGTGTTCTGAAAGTCACCTTCAGTTTAATGCGGTCAAATTCCAAAAGTGGATAAAAATCCTCTTTTTGAAGCCGGAAGCCGTATTTTTCAGGGCTTGATAAAATCAGTTTGGCAGCCACAGCTCTTAAAACATACCGCTGGGTCTCCAAAGGCAGATATAGATCGTAGTAATTCTCAATTTTTTGAGCCATAATTTCCGCCTGGAGGCCTTTTTCACCCATATTGAAGGCTGCCGCCGCCAGGGTCCATGATCCCAGCATGGCATAAAGCTCTTGAAAGTAGTCAGCGGCCGCCCGGGTGGATGCAAAAATATTCCTGCGCTGGTCCTGATCGGCGTTGATCTTCAGACCGTATTGTTTCCCGGTCGCTTTCATAAACTGCCAGAAACCAAGGGCCCCCTTGGAGGATCCAACGTGCGGTCTTAAGTCGCTCTCGATAATGGCGATGAATTTGAGATCTGCGGGCAGCTGTCTTTGCTGAAGAATTTTTTCTATATGCGGCAGATAGCGGCCGGAGCGCTTCATCCACAGAATCACCTGGGAACGATTCCACAGCATCAGCAAGAGCTCCTTTTCCAGACGCTCTCTAACTTCCCTTTTCTCGAGCGGGACCGGTTCACCGCAAAAGTACAAAGGGGCATCGATCCTGACACCTGAAATCAGCGAAGGAAAGTTTGAAGGCTCAAGGGTATTGAGGGGATTACCCCAAGCAGGGGCCGCCGCCCCAAAAAACAGGCAAAAAAACAACCATATTCTCAACATATAATACCTCGCCCGAAATACCTGGATTTAAACTTAATCTTATCACGAAAGCACGAAAATACGAAGACACGAAAAGTATAATCTATTATTTCGTGCTTTTTATATTTCGTGTTTTCGTGATTAAAAAGTTATCAGCTGTTCATTAGAAATCCGAGATAGCCCCAATTTATTGCGTGTTAGAGCAATATCTGGTTTCTCTTGGATCGAGATTCACCGGCGGCGATGACCCTTATGGCCGGTCTTCCTTTGACAGGACATTTATACTCACAGATACCGCAGCCGACGCAGTCTTTTAGATTCACATAAGGCAGTTTTACATCAATATACTTTCCATCCGGACCGGGCATCCAGCCTTCATAAAGGCGGATGGCCTTGGGTGATGTGGGACAGTGTTCCTCACAGACGATGCAGGGCCCGTTGCCGGACCAGGGCATACAGCGTCCGCGGGCAATGTAGGCCGACCCGATCCTTACCGGAGCCTCGATTTTTTCTTTAACTGAAATCCTGCGTATGGCCCCCGTCGGGCAAACGCTGCCGCAAAGGGTGCAGGTGTACTCGCAGTAGCCCTGAATCATGATGAGGTTAGGTGTCCAAAAGCCCGCCATACCGGCCTCTGTCAGGGCAGGGTTGATGACGTCGGTGGGACAGGCCTTCATACAGAGTCCGCACCGCTGGCAGAGTGTCAGAAAATCATTTTCCGGTATCGAACCCGGCGGCCTGATCAGGCGCGGATCCGATACCTTGTGGATCTGACCGTCCAGTCTTCCCATAAAAGGCAGGGAGATGCCGGCCACCAAACCACCCAGTACGGCCCGGCGTCCCATATCCGGCGCTTTATTTTTGACCAGGGGCCATCTGAATTCAAAGGAGATTGCATTTTCAGGGCAGGCGTTAAAGCAGTTAAAGCAGAACAGACACTCAGAGGTTTCCCACTGCTCCCCGGAAATCGGGTTGGCGGCACCCTGACAGTTTTTGAGACATAATTTGCAGTCCGTGCATTTTTCGACATCCTTTTCCAGCCGCAAAAAACTATACCTGGCAAAGACCCCTAAAAGTGCGCCCAGCGGGCAGAGCGTGCGGCACCAGAAGCGCGGTCTAATTCGATTGATCAAGAGGACGATAAGAAAAAGCCCGCCGATCAACCACCCGCTCTGGTAAGCTTTATAGCCGTAACCGAAAATCGGGGACACAATGATCTCAGCACCGTAGCTGAAAAAATTTAAGGCTTTAAGATCGCTTTGAGCCATTAGATCAAAAAGTTCTTTAATACCGATCCCCAAACCGGGAAGGACGGCCAATGCCAGAGAGCGGAAAAGAAAAGAGATGGGGTCCAGCAGACCGCTTAAATTCAGGCCCAAAAGGGCGGCCAGCAGCAGCATGATCAGCAGAAAATATTTGAATCTCTGATCGGGCTTTTTGATATTGGCCTCAATCATTTGGTGCTCTTTAAGGGCCGGCTTGATAGTGCCGATCAGGTGATGAAAGGTGCCGAAGGGACAGATAAAACCGCAGAAAATCCGGCCGAAAAAAAAAGTCAGACAGAGCACACCGAGTGCCCAGCCGAAGCCTTTGATCAACGTTTGGCCTGAGATAAGCGCAGTTAGCACGACAAGAGGGTCCATTTCAAAGAAAAAAGTGACAGGGTATGCCAGCTCGATATCCTGTTCGGCCGTAAGCGCAATGGAATAATCGAGATAGATATCCTGGGGCAGGCGGCTTTCCACCAGCAAAAATAAGAAGAACAATAAAAAAAAAGTCTGGCTTATCCGTCTTATCCAGACCAGATGCGTTGCTTTCAAATCACCACCTGCTGCCGGCTGAGTTTCTGAAACTGGGAAGTTCCTAATCCCCATTTTTGTCCGAGGCGAATGAAGCCGATATCTTCGGGATTTAACCCAAAAAGGCCTGCGGCTCTGGCATCGGCGGCCACCGGGTCATTGCTTAAAATCAGGCTATTGGCAGCCGACACGTCCGAGGTCCTCCCGCCGGAGGGGCCGTTGGAAACCATGATGCGGGTGGCATCGATAAGGGTGACGGCGGGTTTGAAAAATTGAGCCAGGTCCACAATCACCTGGTGTATATCCTGATGGAACGCGCTGCGGCGCCCCCCGACGGCACCGAGCCAGTTCTTCATCCCCAGGGTCAGATCACTTAAAATATGAACCTTGGCCACCGGCAGATTGATGATTTTGTCGGCCTCTACCAGCGGAACAAAAACCGGCCAGACATCCAGGCGATGTCCCTGCAATTTCATCTCCCGCATCAGTGAGGAGCGTGGATAAATCAGGTCTGCCCCGGTTTTTTTGGCCACCACCCCGGCGCCGGTGATGGCAAAGCAGCGCCGGGCATCGTGAATGGTATGATCGGCGATTCTGACTTTTTTGGCACCGGCTTCCTGGCAAAGCTCGATGACCGCTTCCAGGACTTCGGGGTTGGTGGTTGCCGCCAGGTGGGGAGCTCTGGCCCAGGAAATATTCGGTTTAATTACCACCACATCCTGCTTGGAAACAAAATGCTGCATGCCGCCGGCCGCCTCAAAAACCTTGCGGGTTAAGTCTTTAACAGAATAGCCGTCTTTCTGACCCAGACCCTCTACAATAAATTTTTCATTTGCCGATTTGGCCCATGCGGCTCTGGCTTCATGCAAGGGCCAAGTCACACTACCGCTGAACGCCAGGCCGCCGGATATTTTCAGCAGCTTTTTTAGGGATTCTCTTCTGGTGATGGGTTGGTCCATGCCGTACACCTCTTTGGTGGTCGTATACACTTGATGAATTCGACTTTTTACGGATTCATCATAATCTATTTAACAATACCGGCAATGATACTGGAATCATTAGGAGATTCGAAATAAATACGTCTAAGTTCTCCGACACCCGCTTCTGCAAGCATATCCAGAAGCTGCTTTTCAGAATAGGCCTGACCGGCCGGTGTTCCCAGCAGCATGTTCAGGGAAAAAAGGGCCGGAAAGAGCGGCCCGTCCATGGTGTTGTCAAGAATGAATTCGTGGATCAGGATCATACCTCCCGGGTCCAAGACGGAA
>NZ_JAZFTO010000231.1:0-2600 GCF_036446775.1 Candidatus Desulfatibia sp. | reverse complement strand
TTATACGAACCCGAAGCACACGCCGGAGGAGCGCGCCGAAAAGTGGCTGGAGATTTCAAAACGGTTCGAGGTGGAAACCGATTACAGCGGCCTTAATCCCGACATTAAAAGATTCGCGTGGCACCGCCAGCTTCACATCTTCGAGGTGCCCTTTTATTACATCGAGTACGCCATCGCGCAGTTGGGCGCGTTGCAGTTTTACAAGATGTACAAGGGCGACCCCGCAAAGGCTGTCGGCAACTACCTTAACGCCCTGACGCTGGGCGGTAGCCGCGCCCCGCAGGAACTGTTCGAGGCCGCCGGGATAAAGATGGATTTCTCGTTCGATATGCTTTCATCGCTGATGGAGATGGTCGAAGAAGAAATCAACGAGTTGGAAAAAGACTAAGACCGGCTGCTTAAAGGTAAGTTGCTCACGTAGCACTGGGGCGATAAAATTTATTTGACGACGCGTACTCCTATTTGTCAATATTTTGCATTATTTCATGAATCTGCAAATAAATATTACCAGTTTGAGAGGCAAAACGTTTCTTTCTATAAAGTAATTCTATTAGATCAATTCTGCCTTCAAGGATCGCCATTAAGTCGCTACCATCCATAAGTATCATCAATTTCCGTCCTTTCGTATGAGCCTCGATTGCATCCGCAGAAAATCCATTAATAGCTAAAAATAGCCCAAGAGTATTTTCTAACTTGCGCGATAATTTTCCTGCAAAAGCATCCATATCTGCAATTGAGATAGGATCTTTAGTCCATTTGCCTTCAAATAAAAAGTCAGTGCTCTCAAAAGTAAAAGCGCCATCTATTTGTTCACCAATGACTCGAAAAGATGCTTTTGGGTCAAGATCGAATATTTCAAATATAGCTTTAATAACTTTTTCAAGTTTAAAGCCTCTTCCTTGTGGATCATCAGAGCTTATTAGTGAAAAATATTCCTTTTTTATTTCATTAAGCTTTTTGTTTATTTCTTGGTTTTTTTGAATTTTTTCATATTCTTCCCGTCTCTTCTTCTCTGTTTCATCTAATTTACTCTGCTGATCAACAAATGTTTTTGAAATTTCCCTTAAAGCATTAACGGCTTTTTTGGCTTTCAATGCCTTTTCTTTTCCGCCATCAAGTTTTTCTAGATGAGAGTAGTCATTGATTTTGACTATCTCAGTTGTTAATTTGAGAAGGTCTTTTTGATATGTTTCTTCATGTAACTTCATGAAGTTAACTAGATTACCGCAAATATTTATTTTATATTCATCCCAATTTATCCTTGAAAGTAAATTTGTGTCTGAGATGGCTGCAAGCAAAAAGTTTCTCAAGTCGGATTTATACCAATAAATTGCGCTTAGCGCTTCTTTTAAGGAATTGATTGCGACGGCGGAAATTTTTTTCATTGGTAATCCTTTAAGTTTGCCTAACTATCAAAAATAAGCATTATAAAGCAATATGATCATGATATTGTATTTTCATACACTTAACATTGGAATTCGGGGGACACCATACTTAATTGAGGCTTCACCGGTTGCATGAACGTCCCCTCCTTACTAACTTTCCCCTTTCTTCCCCTTAATCTCCTTTAGGCGTTTGGCGAAAGCCGCTTCGCGCCCTTCGTTGCCAGCCTCGTAGAATTTTACATCCTTAATTTCATCGGGGAGGTACGATTGCGCAACAAAGTGGTCGGGATAGTCATGGGGATACTTGTATCCCTTGCCGTGGCCCATCTTTTTGGCGTCTTTGTAGCTTGTGTCGCGCAGGTGGTTCGGCACTGTCGGCGCGGTGCCGCTCTTTTGCAGGTGGTCGAGAACTGCGCCGATTGCCTTGTATGAAGCGTTCGATTTCGGGGCGCAAGCCACATAAATAACGGCCTGCGCAAGGGGGATGCGGCCTTCGGGCATGCCGATCTTTTCTACGGCGTCGGCGGCGGCCACCGCGAGAATCAATGCAGTCGGGTCGGCGTTGCCCACATCCTCGGCGGCGCACACGATAAGCCTTCTTGCGATGAAGCGCGGGTCCTCGCCCGCCTCTATCATGCGCCCCATCCAGTAAACGGCGGCGTCCGCATCGGAGCCGCGCATCGATTTCTGAAAGGCGCTTGCGTGGTCGTAATGTTGCTGGCCCAGCTTGTCGTAGAGCAGGCTGGCCTTTTGCGATATTTCCGAAACCAGCTTTTCGGTTATCTCTTTTCCTTTGGTTCCTTTGGTGGCGCCTTTGACGGCGCTAACGCCAGCTTCAAGAAGCGTAAGGCCCACCCGCGCGTCGCCGGCGGCTAAATGGACAATTTGCTCCACAGCGGAATCGGAGATTTTTATATCGTGTCCGCCCAGCCCGTTTTCCTTGTCGGCAAGTGCGGATTTGACGATTTCCTTTATCTCATCGAATGATAATTGCGTAAGCTCTACAACCTGGCAACGCGACCTTAGCGCGGGGATCACTCCGAAAGATGGATTTTCGGTGGTTGCGACTATTAGCGTAACAAGTCCGCTTTCGACGTGGGGCAACAGCGCGTCTTGTTGTACCTTGCTGTAACGGTGGATTTCGTCGATAAACAAGACGTTCTTCTTTCCGCTGTCGGCGTTGTAGCGCGCGGCTTTAATGACTTCTTTAAGTTC
>NZ_JAZFTO010000230.1:0-4704 GCF_036446775.1 Candidatus Desulfatibia sp. | reverse complement strand
CTGTTGCTTCCCATGCTGATTCTTTTTACAGTTACGATCTGTTTTATCATCGTCAAAAAAAAGAGAGCCAAAATGGTGCTCGCGCTGGAAGAGGCGGATGAAGAATTTCAATAAACTGCAGGGAGCTTCAATCCGTACAAGGGATTTATTACCTATACTTTATGCTCAACTCTTGCAGTGAGCGCTGCCAGGCCTCAGACAGGGCTGGAACGGCAAGTATCTTTTCAATACCTTCACAATTCTTACGATCATGATGTAATATATGATTTGCATATGCAATAGATATTTGGTGGGGATCTCTTTCTTTGAGAATCAGAGGGGTTCCTGCTTTGACAATTCCTTCTTTTAATACTTTGAAATAAAAGCCGGTGAATCCCGAGTCAACCACAAGCTTTACCAGATCTTTTCTGCCGAACCTTGCAGCAAGTGTTTGGCAGGGTTGCCGCGGCTGGCTGACCTGAACCATAGCTGTTCCAAGTTGGAAGATGTCCCCGATGCAGACGCTATCTTCCTTCAGATTGGAAACGGTCAGGTTTTCCCCAAAGGCAGCCGGCGGCAGGTTGCTGCCCAGGGTTTCTTCCCAATAGGGGTAATAATCCAGGCTGTACACACACGCGGCTTTGTCTTTTCCACCGTGATTTTTGGTATCGGCGACACCATCCTCTTCAAATCCCAGTTTTCCGAGGTTGACGGGATGCGCCACCGGTCTTTTCCCAATACCCGTAGTGATCTCTTTGCCTTGGAATATCTCCTTTTTGGGAAGACCGATATTAAGTGATGTGACTGTCATCTCAAGCATAAGCAGCCTTTATTTCTTATTTGAGGTTGTGTCATTATCTTTCACCCCCAAATTACATAAAACATAAACAAAAAAAATTGACTTAAGTCAATTACAATAATTCTTTTTTTTAGTAAAAAAAAATTGCAGCGAGAAATAGGTTCTGAAACCACTTCTAACCGACAAAGGATGATCCGGAATGACGGCCTTTTAATGGCCGGTTTATTAACAGGTTGCAGGAAAATTTAAGAAAAAGGAGATAAAAAAATGAATCCAATTGAAGGATGCCCTGGTTCTCAAACGTTAGACTTTAAAGATAAAGAGCATAAAGATACCGCAGGGCCGGAGGGTAAAATTGAATCGCAGTTGCGGCAATGGCCAATCCAGTTGCACCTTATTGCTCCCACCGCCCCTTATTATGAGGGTGCGGACGTACTGCTTACGGCAGATTGTGTGGCTTACGCTTTGGGTGATTTTCACCGCCAATTTTTAAAGGGAAACTCCATTGCCATTGCCTGTCCCAAGCTTGACGAAGGTCAGGATATCTACCAGCAAAAAATAAAATCCTGGTTTGAAGATGCCAAGATCAACACCCTCACGGTCTTGATTATGCAGGTCCCCTGCTGCACAGGGTTATTACAGTTAGCCCAGCAGGCTTTGCAGGATTCACAGAGAAAGGTCCCTGTGAAGTCTTTGGTGGTCGGCCTGCAGGGCGAGATTTTGCAAGAGGAATGGGTTTAAATCCAAGGATTTTCACATCAGGGGATTGGCATGATCGGCGGGTGTTCATATCTGGCCAATGATTATTGTCATAAGTTAAAAAAGCTATGCGAACCCGTAACTAAAGGGTGTGTACTTTACGGCAAAGTTAAATTATTGAACTCAAACGAAAAGGATATAGAGGAGCAAGTCATGTCAGACACACCATACATGGATGAATTAGATAAGGGACCCTGGCCCAGTCACACAAAAGAGCTTAAGAGAACGCGCTTTCCCATTATGATGTATGAAATAGCGATGAAAGAAAAATACACTCAATGGGGCCACGGCGGAATGTCCAATGTGCCGGGGCTGGGATCCGGTGCGATTGCAAGGAAATCCAGAAGACCTGATATTATTACCCATTCGCACCTTATTCGGGTTTTAGGTAACCCCGGGAATTTCTACAAAACGTCAACTTTTAGAAAGATATGCGCGATAGCGGACAAATACGGCGACGGCTCGCTCCACGTACTTACTGCAAACTCCAATATTGAGATATGCGGCCTGATGAGTGATGCAGATATGGAGGGCGTAACGCTTGAATTGAATGCTTTGGGCTATGACGTCGGTTCGGCCGGAGATGCCATAAGGAATATCCCGGATTGCATGGGCCCGGCGCTGTGCGAATATGCCTTGATTGACACTCCGAGGCTGAAACACTTTATGACAACACGTTATATCGAAGACATACAGTATCCGAGGTTCCCATACAAAATTAAGACCAAGATGTCAGACTGCCCCAATGAATGCGGCAAGGCTCTCCTGCACGCTGACATCGGCATCATCGGCGTGTTCAAGGATTTGCCCAAAGTGGATAACGAAAGACTGAGAAGCTGGGTTGAAAAGGGCGGAGATATCAATTGGGTCTGTGATCACTGTCCCACCGATGCAATGCTTTGGGACGGCATTAAACTCGAAATAGATGGAGATAAGTGTTTCCGGTGTATGTATTGTATCAACCGCGTACCGGCCATAAAACCGGGAGATGACAGAGGTGCCGCCATCACCGTCGGCGGCAAGATGAAAGGCAAATTCGGCCCGATGAAGGGAAAAGTGATTTTCCCGTTTATCACGATAACTCCACCGGATTATAAAGACCTTGTACAAGCCTATGATAAAATATGCGATATCTATGATGAACGGGGAAAGAAAAAGGAAAGAATAGGAGATATGATGCAGAGGTTGGGCTTTGACAATTTTCTTGAACTTTGCGGAGTCGAACCGACTTCGATGAATCTTGCAAGCCCCAGAAAAAATACCTTCTATCACTGGAAAACTGAAGAGTTGGGGGAGGTGCGTCATGATTAATGTTGGCGGAGTAGGTGTAACACCTGTGGAGGAGAATATCTCCCCTTTGATGTTAAGAAATTACGGAAAATGGGATACGCACGAAATACTGCGCCCCGGGGTTATCAAGCGTATTTCCCAGACCGGTGATGAATGCTATACGGTCAGGATTGCAATGCCGCCATCAAGAATCAGCGTTGCTTCAATGCTGGAGCTGTGTGACCTTGCCGACGAATACTCCGGAGGATACTTTAGAATTACCTTGAGAAAAGCCTTTGAGTTTGTGGACGTAAATCCTGAAAAGATAGACGCTCTCATAGAAAAGGTCGAGGCTATGGGATTTCCGGTGGGAGGCACACGCAACTCTTTGCATAATATTATGGCCTGTCCGGCATGGCTGCACTGCAATCTGCCGGCCACCGATTCGCCCGGCATCGCCAAGGCGCTTGGTGATGCCCTGATAGAGGAGTTTAAAAATCATAAACTTCCATCAATGTTGAAGATAAATATTGCGGCCTGTGCCAATATAGAAGAAGCCTTAATGGGTGACATCGGCATCATCGGTGTTCATAGGGATCAGCCCATTATCTTAGAAGACGAGATCCAACGATGCGAGCGGCCGACGCTTATATACATCTGTCCGACTTATGCCATTAAACCCAAAGGTAAAAAGGGCATCGTTATCAATCCGGATAAATGCATCCACTGCGGGGCTTGTACCATGGCCTGTGAAGCTATATTAACCGGTGATCCTGAGCTTGACGGCTATGCTGTTGCCGTGGGAGGCAAGGCATCCAACACCGGCAGCGGTCCCGACCTGGGGTCAATCGTTATCCCCTACCTGCCCAACAACCCTCCCAGATGGGACGAGGCTGTAAGCGCCGTGATACAGATTATGGATGCCTGGCGAAAAGACGCCAACCCGGATGAACGCATGAAGGAATGGATTAACCGGATAGGATGGGACCGGTTCTTTAAAAAAACAGCTATTAAGGTAAGCATAAAAGACATAGACGGTTACTTGTACGGCAGTGAATTCGCCCGATCAGACCTTAGATTTGGCTGGTAGAGGACCTTTCTGAACCGAATATGTTGGCTCTGAAAGCAGAAACGGACAATACCCGGATTAACTCGCCGGCCTGATGCTTGCCAATGAAAGGTATTAGAAATGTAATTTAATACTTGACATAAAGATGAAGATATAGTATTTAAGCCTGAACATTGATTTCAGGATGGTTAACAAGTGCTGTCTCAAACGGGAATATATGCAATACGGGCTATTAGTTATCTCGCATCGGGAAGGGATGAAAAGCCCATTCTAGGCCGCATTATTGCAAAGGAAATGCAGATTCCGGCAAACTTTCTTTCAAAAATTCTAAATCGCCTGGTTCAGGCCGGCTTTATTCGATCTGTCCGGGGACGAAACGGCGGATTTGTTATGGCTAGGCCCGCATCAGAAATTCATGTGCGAGAAATCGTTGACCTTTTTATGCAACTTGATGACTATAAGAACTGTCTTTTAGGCCTAAACGATTGTGATGGAACATGCGGTTTCCACCGACGCTGGAGGATTATTGCCGAACAAATGGAAAAAATGCTGGATGAAGTGGCCATCGATAAGATCTTGTAAAATTTTTTGAACTAAAAACGGATAAAATGAGCGTAGCGAAAACAATTGATCCAAGGGGACTTGAGCACCATGCGAGGGAGGAATTGATTTTCCCGAGCATCGAGGAGCTGGAAAAGGATGAGACCTTGCGGATTATTATGGAATTTAATCCCCTCCCTTTGGTTTATTTATTAAATGCCCGTAACGAATTCGAGATTTCCTATGAGAAAGAGGGACCCGACGAATGGACGCTCCTGGTGAAAAGGAC
>NZ_JAZFTO010000229.1:0-26660 GCF_036446775.1 Candidatus Desulfatibia sp. | reverse complement strand
GCAGTTCTATGAATTGTTCACATTTCAAGCATTTGAATTCATATATCGGCATAGCGACGATCCTCTAAAAAAATAGGGTTAAAAATTATAGGGCCGGCAAGGCCAAATTCCAGGGTGTCGGCTGTCGGAAATGAAATCAAGTAGCCTATGACCCTTTTCCAAAAATAAAAAAATTAATATATCAGCGAATTTCTGCAAAAACAATAGCTTTGTATTATAATTGGATAATTTATAATCACCGCTGAGACGCAGAGAATTTGGTTCTTTTTTGCTTTCCGCTGACCCCAGAGGAATAAGCTTCGCATTCCACAGGGCAGGGAGGGCGGAAAGCAAAAACATACATCCTTGTGGGATAAAGAAATAACCACTTGTATTTCAATACAATATTACTTTTATAAAGCTTGGACTATTTTCTTTTGCCGTCCATTCAACGGCACAAGAAATAATATTTAACTCTGCGGCCTTTGCGTCTCAAGCGAAGCGGGCGGTGAAACAATATAAAAAAATACGCAATCGAACTTACGAAGCAGAGCACTTGGCCGCCAGGGGGGTGAGTGTCTCAGAAAGAAAGGGAAAATAAGATGTCGAACTGCTGTTAGGGGCGTGATTGGCCATCAACCGGCAATCTTACCACAAATTGGGCACCCTGTCCGCCGGCGTCTTTAAGCGTTAATGAGCCGTTATGTTTGCGTATGATTTCATGGCAGAGGTACAATCCCAGGCCGGTTCCCTTGCCGGGCGCTTTGGTTGTAAAAAAGGGTTTAAAAATGTCCTGACGGATCGACGCAGGTATTCCCGGACCGCTGTCCGTGCATACAAAAACAACCTGACGGGTATCTTTGTCAAAGCTGGTTTCAAGGACAATGGTCGCCTTTTGGCCGTCAGCGGCCTGGATGGCATTTTGAATAATGTTGAGGGCAACCTGGCCCAAATTGGCAAAGTTGCCGTAGGTATCCGGCAGATTTCGATCATATTTTTCGATGATATCCAGATCGTAATCCTTATACTGATTGAAAAGTATCCTTAAGGCATCTTTGACAACCATGTTCATATTTACAGCCTCGGAATAAGTTTGTGTCTGTCGGGAAAGACCCAGAAGGCTGGCCACGATCGACCTGGCCCGGCCGAGTTCTTTATCTGCGAATTTTAGATCATCTATCAAGTATTCACCCGGTGGATTGTTTTTGTCCCATAGCGTTAAATCCTCGATGGTTGCCTGTACGAGACTGGTGACGCCTGCCAGGGGATTATTGAGTTCATGGGCCGCACCTGCAACCAACTGCCCGATGGCTGCCAGACTTTCCGAGCGGATCAGCTGCTCCTGAGTTCGTTCCTTTTCAAAAAGGGCCTCTTTAAGAGCTTGAGTCCTTTCTTCGACCTTTTTTTCAAGGTCCCTGCTCAGGGCATGAATTTTTTTGTAGGATTGGGCGTTTTCAATGGCAAGCGCGCTCTGGATGGAGAGTGTTTCCAGTAGATCCAGATCTTCAGTAGTAAAAAGATCGCCGCAAAGCTTCTCGCCCACAATTACAAACCCTTTTAGCGTACCCTTAAACATCAGAGGCAGGACAATCTCAGCATTAAGCACGTTGAAATCAAAGAGCAAACCCTGTACTTCATCAGCATCGACCAGGCGGTTAAGGTTTTTTTTGATGACCGGCCGGCGTTGGTGCTGCATAAAAATGACCAGAGGTGATTCTGGGGAGATAGAGTCGGCATGCTTGGTTAAGCTGTCATTGCAGCGGGTTGTAAGCCGTATGAAATTCGAATCGGATGAGTCCGTTAAAAACAGGGCACAGTGTTCAACCTGCAATGCATCGTGAATCGTCTCTATCAGCTGTTTTGTAATTTCATTGTAATCTAATACAGAGACGATCATTTGGCTGACAGATTTAATGGTTTTTTGATAGTCGTATTTGCCCTTGTAAAAGAGCCGGTCAACAATGGCTTGAATTTTTGATTTCAAGGGACCGAAGACAAAAGCAATCAGAAGAAAAAAGAACATAGAGAAGTAAATCGAACCTGAAAAATCAAACTCCTTAAACGCCTTATCCGCTGCAATAATGATAAGGGCGTACATGCACGTCAGGCATGCCGTCAAAAGCGAGTAGATAAGGCCCTTTTTAATCAGCACTCCCGTGTCTAACAGGTCGTGTTTGTAAATGCCGACAGCAAAGACAATCAGAGGAATAAAGCTCGCATTACCGGGCGGGTAGACGGAATAACCATGCAGTGGAAAGACATCCAAAGCATTCATCAAACCCATGATTCCAAATCCGGCAAACACATACTTGAGACTGTTTTTGCGGGTATTGCTTTTTTCAGTGCGGACGGCCTGAAAGATGAGTATCAGCACGTAAATGTTAACAAATAGAGAGGCAGCGTCGAAAAGTGGAAAGAGTAGGCCCGCTTTGGCAAAATAACCGAAATAATGTTGCTGCACGGATACAATATAAAGCGAGGTCGGTGTGAGGCACATTAAAATAAATGCGTATGCATAGGCAGCGTAGACAAGCCATTTTCGCTTGGAAATGTTCAAATAAGCATGAAAAAAATGGAGATATACCGCAAAAAGATAAACAATAAAAAAATGATCGATGCGGCTGATTAAAAGAGCCGTTGCGGCTGATTTGACGTTAAAGGCGAGAAATATATCGATATAAAGAAAAGCACCCAGGATGCATATGATCAAAAAAAGGACGTTGGTTTTTGTCCAGCGGCCGCGTAAAATCGTAAAAGCGGCCAGACCGACAAAGCAGCACAAGGTCAATAGTGGTGGGATGCTGTAGGGATTCATTTTATTCAGTCCTGAGAAACCTGGTCCTTTGGGCCAGATCGCCGACTTCGCCATAATAGCAAGGCTACGACGGCTGAAAGAGTTCTCCGGCTCTGCCTTGGAGTTTTGTGTCTAAAATCACAAATTCCAAGCACCAAATTACAAATAAATCTCAAATTCCAATATTCAATCGTTCGACCTCGAGGTCGAACGATTGTTATTTGTTTGATATTTGATATTTGATATTTGGAATTTAATTTACTTCATTTGAGATAGATGAACCCCTATGATGTGAAATCAAAGCCTGGTCCTCGGGGCTAGGTTTTTTACTGATATGGGATTCAATTTATGTGCCAAAAACTGTTTTATGTTTTAGAAATATTAGAAAATCTTATATTCAAGGGCTTTATGAGAGTTGTTGCGTTTATGTCAGTGGTTTGTTGAAAGTAGATAAAGTAAGGAATGCACAAAAAAATATGCAAAGGCGCACAATTTATTGTGCAGTGTGCATGATAAAATTGAAGATAAAGTTGAATTCGTGACTTTTTACGACGCCATCATGGTTGCTTTTCGTTGTTTTGGCCAGAGCTTGGTCCCATGTGCAACTCCAGGAAGTCGTCGTCGACTCCCTTGGCGTCGATCAGGTTAAGAATTTGATTCATCACCAGCGCTAGTATGCGCACATGTTCCGATTCCAGGTCGGCCAGTTCGGAAATTAATTTGGTTTCGATAGGGTCGGGTAAAGTTTTGCTCAGTTCACGGCCGTTTTGCGTTAGCGTAATCAAGGCGATCCGGCGATCCCCATCCTTTTTGATGCGCTCCACCAATCCTTTTTTTTCAATGCGGTCGATGACTCCGGTGATGTTAGAGGGTGTAACATATAGCCTGCGGCTCAAAGATGCCGATGAAAGCGGGCCTTCGGCGGCCAGATTTCTTAACACAGCGGTTTGGGGGCCTGTCAGGCCGTACTTTCGGCTCATCTGAAAAGTGTCGATAGAAACGGCGCGCACAAACTTGCGGATTGCGCCTACGATATCTTTGATTAACAATTCATTTTCAGCATACATCACCAGCTCCTAGATATTACCCCAATTGAGCCTTTAAAAAAACTTATCGTACTTCATGGTTTGAAACACATCGGGACAACCTGCCCCTATTGCATTCCATCCACTGGATGCATTGAACACAGTGCCGCAGATAGATAAAGTATTCGCGGGGATCACGATCAGTGTTGTAAAATTCGTCCAGAGTCCAATTAATTACACACAGGTTGCTTAAATGGATCATTTCAGGAAGATACTCCAGTTCAGCCCTCCTTAAAGGCCCAATCCCTTTAAGCTCTTTTGCAGCAGATTGATACGCCTCTAAAAAGCTATCCACGCGCTCGAGCAGCAGCTTTCCGTCCGCAATTCCCTCCCAAGCCGTACAAAAAAAGTATATGCCGCGGCCGACATCCAAAGAGCGCATATCCATTTTTGACCAATCAAAGTCCAAGACGCCGCTGACTTTTCCATTCTGAAACTTAAGATTTCCCGGGTGGTAGTCACCATGTGCGGCAAGGTGTGGCATTGCATTGTAAACATTCTTTTTTTTACACTTTTTAAATATTTTAAAAAGATAATCAAAGTGCTCCGAAAAATATTGATCAAACACCGATGTTCCCGCGTTTTCAACATACCCTGCCAATTGGGCCGGCATCATAGGTGCCTTGTCGATATCTCTTGGCTCCGTCCAATTTATTTCACTTTTCCATTCGTAGATTGTACTGTGGTATAAAGCCAGTATTTCGGCGGCATTTTTTAGCTCCATATCAGTGCACAAAGGCTGGTCCCAACTATATTTGTCTTTTCCGGGCAAACAGCTGTAAACAGAAATATAGGCCTCTGCGCCACCCTTTTTGGTCTCTTTTGGAACTTTCAAAAAGGTTGTATTATCTTTGGTGAGAATCACGCGGGGAGATATTTCAAAACCTCGTTGAGCCAGTTCTAATAGTAACGCATGCTCAAACTTGATCTTTTCTTCAAGGACCCCCTTTTGGTAAAGTCTTAAAATCCAGCGGCATTTTTTTTTGTCTTTAAAAGACTCAATCTCGTAAGTTTCGTTAATATACCCTCGATGATTCCGAGTTATACGGACCAACTGACCAAGATCGTAGAAATTTGTAAGGATGTTATAAAAGAATTCATTCATCGTAAATTCAACATCTCATGGGCATGATCGAGGGTTGCCTGAGTGACCTTTTCTCCACCCAGCATCCTGGCAATCTCTTTGATACGATCTTTGGCGCTTAGGCGCTTGATGCTGATTGTGGTTCTGCCGCCGGAAACGTGTTTCGAGATCCTGAAATGGTGGTCACCGAATTTTGCAATTTGAGGCAGATGGGTGATGCATATTATCTGGTGATGGCGGGCAAGGGCCGCCAGTTTTTTGCCGACAACCGCCGCCACACCTCCTCCTATTCCGGCGTCGACCTCGTCAAACACTATGGTTTCCAACGCTTCCGTTTCGGCCAATATGGCTTTTAGCGCCAGCACCACTCTGGAGAGCTCACCTCCGGAGACAATACTGGAAAGCGGCTTGAGCGGTTCACCTACATTGGGGGCAATTAGAAAAATTGCACGGTCGCTTCCGGTTTCATGGATGGCGTTTTCACCAGATGTCAGGTGAGGCTCTGCATTGTCGCCGGTCGGCAGGGCTTGCAATGATACCTCAAATTTTGTTTGTGACATCTCGAGGGTGGCAAGTTCTTGCATTACTTTGCGGGCCAGGGTTTTTGCGGTCTCTTTCCTTTTTTTGGAAAGCTTATCAGCCAGCTTGACCAGCTTGGCATGCAGTTGGGCAAGTTTTTCTTTGGTTCCAACAATTTTTAAAGAAATATTTTCTGCGTCTGCAAGCTCATGCTCGATGGTGTCGAGCATGGCCAGCACCGCCTCAAGGGATCCACCGTATTTACGTTTAAGCCGGTTTAAGGTGTCAAGGCGTGCTTCAATTTCTTCCAGGCGTTTTTCGTCGGGCTGTATGTTTTTCAAGTAGATTCTAAGTTCTTCGGCGACATCTTCCATTTGAAATGTGGTTGCCGCCAGGCTTTCCGTTTTGGATGCCAGGGACGGGTCAATTTGACAGGCTCGGTCGAGGTTCTTTTTCACCTCTACAAGGCGCTCTATGATTGCGCCTTCCGAGACGTAAAGTTCTTCAAGGCTGTTATGGACATCCAGGTAAAGCGCCTCCGCGTTTTTCAGCAGCATTCTTTCCTGTTCAAAAGCAACATCCTCACCCAGGCTGACGGCCGCCGCCGTAATCTCTTTTTGCTGAAATTCCAACAGCTGAAGGTGGTCCGCCTGTCGTTGGCCGGCGTCCTGGAGTTCCTTGAGGTTCTGGATCAAAGGCAGGATTTGATGATAGCATTTATGTACTTTGTGGCGCAGAGGCATCAGGCCGCCCAGCTGGTCGAGTATCGTCAACTGCCGCTCTTCTTTCAACAGCCCCTGGTGAGCGTGCTGGCCCGATATGCTGGCCAAATTTTCGGTGATTGTATTGAGCAGTGCGATTGTGCCCAGACGTCCGTTGATGTAAATTTTGTGCCTGTCGCTGCGGGCAATGATTCTACTGATCAACAAGCCTTCATCAGCATCAAAACCATGCTCTTGCATAACGCCGGCCACACGGCTTTGCGGCGTAATCTGGAAAAGAGCTTCCAGTTCGGCGGTTTCACTGCCGGTTCGAATCAGACCGGCGGTTGCACGGCTCCCCAACAGAAGATTGACGGCATTGATGATAATCGATTTGCCGGCACCGGTTTCCCCGCTTAATATCGCCAGCCCGTCTGAAAAAGAAATTTTTAGATCGTCGATGATGGCAAAGTTTTTGATGGCAAGTTCGCGCAGCATAAGCGGGTTAGAATGTTTTTTTGGCAACGGCTATATTTTCAACATCTCCCATCACAATAAGAGTCATCCCGGCTGTTAAAATCTGTGTTGCCGGCGGATTGAATTCGATTTCCTGGGCCGGAAGTTTTGAGCCTAATACCAGCAGATTGAATTTGTCTTTTAACCCGGACTCCATGATCTTTTTTCCGGCAACATTTGAATTTGAAGTAACAACGATCTGATGGATCCTTAATTGTCCCTGGCTGCTGCGCAGCATGCTGTCAAGGAAATCGACAACGGTGGGCCGGATCATTTCGGATGCCATGCGCAGGCCCCCGATAAAATTCGGTGACACCACTCCGTTGGCGCCGACTGTTTTGAGTTTAAATGCCAGTTTATGATCGACGGCTTTACTGATAATTCGTAACTTTGTGTTGAGCATTCTGGCGGTCATAGTGACATAGAGGGTGTCTTTGTCAGCCGGCAGGCTGATAATGATTCCGGCAGCATTTACAATCCCGGCGGTTAAAAGGTTTTTATCATCAGTAGCGTCCCCCTGCACATAGAGCAGGTCATCGTCCAAAATCCGGCAGCGTTCGATAATACTCTCATCTTGTTCAATCAAGACCACAGGCTCCTTGTTTTTAGTCAGCTCTTCCAGGACATGGCGCCCGCTCTCACCGCCGCCGCAAACAATATAATGGTTATTAAGCTGTTTTATCTTTTTTTCCATCTTGTTTTTCCTCCAAATTCCGGAGAGGTCTCCTTCTATAATTAATGCTGTCATGGTACTGAGGCCGTATAAAATTATTCCCATACCAAAAGTTATCAGGAACATGGTGAATATCTGCGCAGGGACGTTACCTGAAATATCAAGAACTTCACCATAGCCGACACTTGTGATAGAAATTACCGTCATATACACACAATCTATAAATTTCGGCTCGCCGCCGAATATAATATAATAGCCGGTGCTCCCTATGATGATCACGAAGAAGATAGCTGCCAGCACAAGAGATAGTCTTTTTTTAATTTCCATCTTTACTTTTTAGCCTGATGTTTTTGCGGCATAAAAACCGAGTTCAAAGGCCGCTAAATTTGATGCGACAAAAGCTTGTTTGGTGATGGTGGCAATGGCTGTTTTCACGTTGTCGACGGTAAGCGGAATTGTTCCGGTCTGGATCAATGCTCCCAGAAGAACCATATTCACGGCCAAAACATTGCCGGCTTGCGCGGCAAGCGCCGCGGCATCAAAGGCAATCAACTTGGCGGTTTTGGCCCGGATTATAGCCTGTAACTTTTTCAGCTCGGGATACGGGCAGCTTCCGGTGGTTGCGGTGGAAGGCGACCGGGGGGCTAGGCTGGTAATAACAATCGTATTGGCATTGCATTTATTCAGAGCCCGAAGGGTTTCCAGCGGCTCAAAGCCCACAAACACGTCGGCCTCACCATCTGCGATAATGGTGCTTTGGGCATCCCCGAACACAATAGCAGATTCCACAACCCCGCCCCGCTGGGCCATGCCGTGGATTTCGCTCATGCCGACAGGAACGCCTGACCGGAGCGCGGCCTCACCAATAACCTTGGAGGCCAGCAGATTGCCCTGCCCACCCACCGCCACTATGATTAATCTGGTTGTTTTCATCTAATTACCGTTTTACGAGAGTGTTTAGTGTTTTGTATTTAGTGTTTGGTGACCATATCTGCATATACTTCAAACAAAACACTAAACACAAAACACCAAATACCTGATTAATTCGACTTTTTCGAATTAATCAGCCTTTTTGCTTTAAAGGCAATATGGCCTTTTCCGGACATATCTGGGCGCAGACCGTACATCCCACACACACAGTGGGGTCGATTTTAACCCTTTCATTCTGAATGAAAAAGGCAGGGCATGCAAGCTCATTAATGCAAGCCTTATGGTTTTTGCATTTTTCACTAACAAAAAAGGGCTTTCCCCGTAATTTTTTAAGACTTTTGGCATACAGCGTACATGCTTCTTGAGATATTATAACCGAAACGCCTTTATAGCTTAAGGCCTCTTTGGCAACGATAATACTTTTTTTAAGCCTGTACGGTTTTATGACCGCCACCTGGGAGACACCAGCAGCCCTTACTATTTCCTCGATTGATACATGCCCGTATCCCTCTAGATTCAACTCTTTCATATCTGCACCGGGATGCGGTTGATGCCCGGTCATGGCCGTGATTCCATTGTCAAGAATAACCAGGGTAAAATCATGGTTGTTAAAGACGGCATTGATCAAAGCGGGTATCCCGGAGTGAAAAAAGGTTGAATCACCGATAAAGGCAATGACTTTTTTGTCCGTTACCTTTGAAAAACCACAGGCAGTACCGACGGAAGATCCCATACATATCAGAAAATCTCCCATGGACAGCGGCGGCAGAAATCCGAGCGTATAGCACCCGATGTCGGTGGGGCAAATCGTTTCCATACCCTCTGCGGCTTTCTTCACCACATGAAAAGTGGCCCTGTGGGAACAGCCCGCACAGAGGGTGGGCGGACGCTGTGGAATTTCGGGAAGATCGGAAAGATCGGGAACGGCCGGCGGTGAATACGCTACATCGAAGTAGGCGGCCAGACACTGCCGCACAATGGCAGGATTAAATTCATAGAGGCGTGAAAAAAGATCATTGCTCTTACCTTTTATGGGCAGTGTCAGTCCTTCTTCTTGGGCGAACGCCTTGAGCGCTTCTTCCATATAAGGCTCCCCCTCCTCGACCACCAGGACCTTTTCACACCCCTTTAAAAAATCCTTTAACAGAGCTTGGGGCAGCGGGTGGGAGAAACCGATGCGCAGTACTTTGGCTTGGCCGCCCATGTTCAAGTCTTTGATAGCATCTTCTACATATTTGTAACTGATGCCGTTGCAGATGACTCCCCAACGGCCTTTTCCCGCGATAATATTATAAGCGCTGGTTTCGGAAATCTCTTCAGCCTCTTTGAGTCGGTTCAACAGCCTGGCATGCAGGTTTCTGGCAACGGCGGGTACCGGCACATAGTTGAAAGGATCTTTGGTAAAATCACCATGGGTTTGGGGAGCTTGAATGTCACCCATAACAACGGCTTCAGTGGAGTGGTTGATGCGCGTTGTGGTTCTAAAGATGACCGGTTCCTGCAGTTTTTCAGAAAGATCAAAGGCATAGGCCACCATATCTTTGGCTTCCTGGGCTGAAGAGGGTTCCAAAAGGGGCAGGCCGGCAAGCTTGGCATAGTAACGGTTATCCTGCTCGTTCTGGCTGGAAAACATGAAAGGGTCGTCGGCGGTGACAATAACCAGTCCGCCTTTTACACCCACATATGCTAAGGTTAAAAGAACGTCGGCCGCCACATTAAGGCCCACGTGTTTCATTACGCAGATACTTCGAACTCCGCAATTGGCACTGGCGGCCGTCACTTCGAGGGCTACCTTTTCATTGGTGCTGTATTCAAAATAAAGGTCGGTTTCCAAGGATATCTGAAAAAAGTTCATTGAGATTTCAGAAGAAGGTGTTCCCGGATAGGTGGTGGCAACGGCGACACCGGCCTCAATAGCCCCCCGGGCAATGGCTTCATTGCCGAGGAGCAGCATTTTTTGACCGGGACGAGCTTTTAAAAGCCTGTGCATGGCATTTCCCTTCTCCATTTTGCTTGCGATCAAGCGAGGCGTTATGAGGGACTAATACACCAGCACAGTTTGCAGTGTAAAGCATTTTCTGAAAAATGCCGGGCAATTGAACTGTAAAAGGACTGGTAAATTCCGCCCCTTCGGCAATCGCGCTGTCAGCGGGACAGGGGCTTTAAAAACTTTACAAAGTGCTTGTCATGGATTATAAAACTGACGTAACCGTGTTCGGGGGTTCAGGAAATAATTATTATTCGGGTTCAGGGTTCGGGGGTTCAGGAAATAATGGTAAACAAAGGCTTCGAGGAGGTTATGCAGAATTTGATCACTCTGGTTGTTGCCACGCGAAATCGAGGAAAAACAGAAGAAATAAGGGGACTTTTAAAAGGCTTCAATGTTATGATCAAGAATCTTGATGATTTTGGCCCCATCCCCGAAGTGGAAGAAGACGGTGATACGTTTGATGATAATGCCTATAAAAAAGCAAGTTTTGCTGCCAGAGTCCTGGGGCTGCCGGCGCTGGCGGATGACTCCGGACTTTTGGTCCAGGCGCTCGACGGCGCACCCGGCGTGCATTCGGCCCGGTATGCCGGCAAGAATGCCAGCGATGAAGAGAAATGTTTAAAGCTGCTGAAGGCGATGCAGGGCAAAACTGACCGCAAAGCCGCTTTTGAATGTGGCATATCGATTGCCGTTCCGGCAGGTCCCGCCCTGACATATGAAGCCCGCTGTGAAGGTCTGATAGCTGATAAGCTTGCGGGTTCCAACGGATTCGGATACGATCCTGTATTCTTCTATCCGCCGCTTAAGAAAACCTTTGCAGAACTGACCATGGAGGAAAAGAGTCGTGTCAGCCATAGAGGAAAAGCACTAACTGAACTTAAAACTGAGTTTGACAAAGTTTTGATCTGGCTGCAACAGCATTTACCCTCTCAGACAAAGTTTAAATGTGAGGATATGAAAAATGATTAAAGATCTTATTAAAAAAAACAGAAGCTACCGGCGATTTCACCAGGACCGCCGGGTGGATGTGGCAACCCTGCGGGAACTGGTAGATCTTGCCAGGCTGACGGGGTCTGCTGGCAACCTGCAGCCGCTGCGCTATATCCTGGCCGGCGATCCTCAAATCAACGAGCAGATATTTGCTTGCCTTGGTTGGGCGGCATATCTTAAAAACTGGCCGGGTCCTGAAGCGGGTGAACAACCGCCGGCCTATATCATTATTCTGAGTGACACCGCCAAAGCCAATGATTATATTGGATACGATTGTGGCATTGCCAGCCAGAGCATTCTTTTGGGTGCCGTGGAAAAAGGGCTTGCCGGCTGCATGCTCGGATCCATCAACCGCAAAAAACTCAGGAATATACTCGACATAGAAACTCAGTTTAAAATATTGCTAGTCATTGCACTGGGAGAACCCCAAGAAGAAATTGTGATAGAAACCGTTGGCCAAGATAACGATATCCGCTACTGGCGGGATGATAAAGGGATACATCACGTACCCAAAAGAAAATTGTCTGATGTTATAGTGGCCTCATATTAATAACAGGTATGGACAAAAAAATACCACTAAGTCACCCCAGATAAATAGCTTTCAGATTTAACGGGGCAGGCAAAGACACAAAAGAAATATTATATTATGTCTTTCTTTGTGCCTTGGTGCCTTTGTGGCGGAAATAAAAGGGGAATATGTATGTTACCAAGAAAAAAAGGGATAGATATCGTCATTGAAATAGGGGGCATCAAAACCCATGCAGCGGCTCTGGAGCTTTTTGAAAAGAAATTGGACAAAGAACATCTATCCAGAATAAAAACTATAAAAAATCCGGAAATCGCGATCAAAATCGCCAATGCCATAGCCATGTGCGCACCGGATTCAGTCTTTATCAATACCGGGTCTGAGGAAGATAAACAATACATCAGGGAATTGTCATTAAAAAATAAAGAAGAAGCGGTACTCCCCATGGATAGGCACACTATCCACTATGATCTAAAAGAAGAACAGGGACGCATTGTTGATCGTACATTCTATGTAGCCGATGTAGACGAAGAGATTAGCTCCCTTGCCAATAAAATGGATAGAGCCGCAGCGCTTGAAGACGTGCGGGACAAGATGTCAGGCGTTATGAACGGCAAAACCATGATGATCGGTTTTTATTCGCGCGGTCCCGCCGGATCTTTTGTATCAAACCCGGCTCTGGAGATATCCAGTTCGGCCTATGTTTTTCACAGCGCGGAAATACTATACAGAAATGCATTTCACGCTTTTGAGAAAGAGGTGGAGCGTACCGGCTATTTTTTTACCAATATACACAGTGAAGGCTTAAATAGTCCCCAAGACCTGCCTAAAGCGCGTGTATATATGGATCGAATCTATCAAACAACTTACAGTGTCAGCTGTACATATGCCGGTAATACACTACTTTTAAAAAAGGGTAATCACCGGTTTTGCGTTGACAAGGCCGTATATGAAAACAGGGGCAATGAACTGTCTGAGCATATGTTTATTACCGGTATCGATGGCCCGGGCGGTCGCATAACATGGTGCGCCGGTGCGGCGCCCAGCGGATGCGGCAAAACAACCTCAGCCATGGCCGGAAATCATTTTGTTGGTGATGACCTTGCCCAAATGTGGATAGATGAAAACGGCAGCATTCGGTCGATTAACCCCGAGTGCGGTATTTTCGGTATAGTCGAGGATGTAAACTGGGAAGGTGACCCATATCTTATGGAACTTTTAAGGAAGCCCGGAACCGAAGTGATATGGTCTAATGTGCTTATTGATGAAGACGGCGTTCCCCACTGGACGGGAAGTGGTGAAACACCACCGCGTAAAGGTATCAATTATCAAGGCCCGTGGGAAGAGGGCATGACCGATGAGCATGGAAATAAGGTGCCGATATCCCACCCCAATGCCAGGTGCACCTTAACTTCATCGGCTCTGCCGAATTATTCGGCAAAATCAGAGGATCCGAACGGTGTTGAAACCAGAGTGATCACCTACAGCGGCAGAGACAGCGATACCATGCCCCCGGTCTGGGTGGCCAAAAAAACGGACCACGGCGTCGTTATCGGTGCCGGGATCGTATCGGCCGCAACGGCCACGGAAGTAGGAGTAACCGGGGTTAAACGGGCACCATGGGCCAATGCTCCTTTTATTCCGGGATCATTAGGGGATTACATGGACGCTCAATTTAAATTTTTTGGCAATGAGAAAATTGCTGAAGATAAAAAGCCCGTAATGGCGGGTTTGAATTATTTCTTAATCGATGAAGCCCGCGGCGGTACCTCCAAAAATCTTTTAGGAGAAAAAAGAGACGTAAAAGTCTGGCTGGCCTGGCTGGAACGACATACCCACCGGGAAGTAGAAGTGATTGAAACTCCCATCGGGTTTCTTCCAAAGTATAATGATCTTAAAGATCTCTTTAAATCCATTATCGACAAGGAATATAGTGAAGAGCTTTATGTAAAACAGTTTTCTTTGTATATTGACAATATTGTTGCCAGAATAGACTGGCAGATAGAGGCATACGGCAAAGAGTCTAATATTCCCGACAGACTATTCGAAGTTTTCAAAGAGCAGCGAGCAGGCCTTACAGCCTTGAAAGAAAAGTTTGGTTCCATAGTAACACCGTCGGACTTAGAGAAAGCTGAATCAGATTCTTAATTTTAGCCGAGGAAAACAATTCACAACTCAGTACTGCTTGAAAAACGGAAACCCATCTTAAAAGTAATTTTCAGCGGTCGTATGCTGGTTGCTTTTGTTATGGGTTTTGCCTGCGGTCTTCCCCTGCTGCTGACTATAACGGTGTTGCAGGCCTGGATGCATGACGAGGGCGTCGATTTGGCCGTCATCGGCATGATGGCTCTGGTGGGTCTGCCCTATACACTGAAATTTCTCTGGGCGCCTTTTCTGGATCGTTTTACACTCCCATTTCTGGGGCGCAGAAGAGGGTGGCTCCTGGTTGCACAGGTAGCCTTGATTTTTTCAATTATCGGTCTGGGCTTCACCGATCCGGGGGAAAAGCCCTGGATGGTCGCAGTTGCAGCATTTATAGTTACATTCTTCAGTGCCTCCCAGGATATTGTGGTGGATGCCTATCGCCGGGAAGACTTTGATGATGAGGAATTGGGCCTCGGGTCTTCTCTTTATGTCAACGGATATAGGGTGGGGATGCTGTTGGCTTCCGGCGGCGGCCTGATTCTGGCCGACTTGCTGCCGTTTCCCTTTATTTATCTAATTATGGCAGCCTGTATGCTGCCCGGCGTTTTAACCACACTACTGGCACCGGAACCTGAGATTTATGTCGAAACTCCCCGAACTTTAAAGGAAGCGGTTTTCGATCCGTTGGTTGATTACTTCGGGAGGCAGGAAGCCTTCTGGATCCTGGCCTTTATTCTTTTTTACAAAATCGGCGACACTATGGCCAGTGCGATGACCATACCCTTTTATATGGATATCGGGTTTACAAAATCCCAGATCGGTGCGGTGGTTAAATTGTTCGGTTTCTGGGCTACCATCGCCGGGAGTCTGATCGGCGGAGTACTTATGCTTCGTCTTAAGATTAACCGCAGCCTCTGGATTTTCGGTTTTCTGCAGGCCGTCTCAACGGCTTGTTTTGCTATTTTGGCGCGTATCGGCAGCAGTGTCTCTGTTTTATCGGGGGTCATCGCCTTTGAGAATCTAAGCAGCGGTATGGGGACCGCCGCTTTTGTCGCCTTCATGGCCAGTATCACCAATAAAAAATTTACCGCTACGCAATATGCGCTGCTGAGCAGTCTGATGGGTGTTCCCAGGGTTCTGGCTTCCGCCCCCACAGGCTTTCTTGCTAAATATATGGGATGGGAGGTTTTCTTTATCACATGCGCGCTGATGGCCATTCCCGGCCTGCTGTTGTTGCTTAAATTTGCTCCCTGGCATTCCAAAGAGACGGCTGTAGCTTGAAAAATACGGGTTTCGGGGTTCAGGGTTCAGGGGTTCAGTGTTCAAGGTTCAGAGGTTGATCCATCTATGGTGTTAACCCAATAAATCAATGGTTAAAGAAAAAAGCGCGAAGCACTTAACCTCTCCGAGGCGTAGGATCGTGCCTCTACGAGCCGGAGGCCTGAACCGGGAACCCGGAACCTTATAACTCAGACCGGCCTGGTGCCCAATTTATGTGCAATCCAATGGTATCAAAGGTCTACGGCTATTTATATAAGTTGAATAACGAGGTCTGTTGTAAAGGTTAACAAAAAAACAACCCTGAACTTCTGAACCCTGAACCTGTGAACGCCTACAAAAATACACTTGAAAAATGAACGAAGATTCTGAAAACAAAAAGGCGATCGAACGCTACGAAACTCTGGCCCGGCAAAGAAGACAGATCATGGAGCTGTCGTCGGAAAAAGCTCTGACTGCCATTTTAGATGCGCCGCAGCCGGCGGCTTTAGTGCATTCTTTTCCCGAGGAGGATTTCTATTTTTTGATTAATGATATCGGGCTTGAAGATTCACATGAGTTGATGAGACTGGCATCGAACCGGCAGTGGGAATATATCCTCGATATAGAGGTCTGGGAAAAGGACAGAATTGAAATACGCGCGGTTACCCGCTGGTTCGATTTGCTTTTAAAAGTCGATCCGCAGCGTTTTATCAAATGGTTCCTGGATGAAAAAACTGAATTCGTGGAATTCTATCTATTCAAAAATATCGAGGTCAGAGCAAGAAAAAACGATCAGGATCCCTCCGAATTTGATGAGGGGTTTTTTACGTTTGATGATACTATTTACGTCAGGTTTAAAGAGGATGTTTTCGATCCGGATGCAGAGGAGCATGAAGCTGAGCCAACCACCAGAGAACATCGGGATGCATTCCTGTCAAACTTTTTTAGGGTCCTTGCTGATTACGACCACGTCATTTATCAGAAAGTCCTGCTGGAATCTGCAAGTGTTATCCCTGCTGAAACTGAGGAGGAAGCCTATCGCCTGCGTAATGTCAGACTGGCGGAAAAAGGCTTTATGCCCTTTGACGAAGCCATTGGAATTTATCAGCCGCTGAAGCCGCGGGATTTTGAAAAGCAGAGCGTAAAGTACACCGGCAAGGACGACGAACGCCGGCAGCTTCTTCCTGTGCCGCTTTATCATGCCGGTATGTTAAAAGAAGATAATCTTTTTGCCGGGGCCCTGAAACGGATAGAAATAAATGAGGTTTTAGAGCAGATTCAGACTGAATTTGCCGGCCTGTGCAATCAGATTGTGGCCGCGGACCAGGAGGCTGTCAGGGACAGGGAGGCATTAAGCGCTATCGTTAAAAAGGCTTGCGGATATTTAAATATAGGCCTTGAGCGTTTAACTGCAAAAGGCACGCCACTCGACATCAACCGGGCGACCGCACTGATACGGCAATATCCGCTTGCCGGAATTTTCAGGGTGGGCTACGGACGCGCCCTGGATCTAAAATGGCGAGCTGAACGCTGGCGGCAAACAAGCTGGTTTGGGAAAGAAGGGCTGCTTTTGAACTTCTGGGACCAGGGCGGGATGGGTGTGCTGGGAGGGCTGTTTATTAAAAAACCTTTGTTTTATGATAATTATGCCACCGGAGTGCTGTACCGTGAATTTATCTCAACAGACGACGTTGAAAAGACTGAAAAAGTCTTAAATGAAATTATCAATATCGACGAACTCCTGGCGCTGATGGCTGTCAAGCCTGAGTCGATTTCAGATGCGCTTCTGACCTATAAAAACTTGATCCTGACCCTCTGGGCCCGGAACTACCTGGGCCTTTCCAAGAAACCGGTGCCCCTCACACTGGATGAATTCAAGCGGTTTTTTGACGATCTGTGGAGCGGTGAAGGTAAACCGTGCAAAACCAGCCTGAAGATGAAAGAGGCATTTTTGCATTGGCTCTCAGATCGGACCGGGCAGACTCCGCACGAAATTTCACAGAAACTGGGCCAAACCCTGGAAAATCTTTTCAATGAGATCGAAAGCGAATTAGGGGAAGTTTCAGGTAAAGATCTTGTCCCCGAATATATCCATCTTTTTTTGATAGAAGCGTAAAACCTAAAAACTGCAATTACCGCTTTCACCGCAAAGACGCAGAGAGCGCAAAGAAAAGATACTTTTTCTTTTGCCGTTGACTCCGCTAAGAGCGGGGTCAACGGAAAACAATAAAATAGATAAACTCTGCGTTCTCTGCGGCTCTAATGAGCAAAGCGAATGGGCGGTGAGTTATCGTATTAAAAATGGAGGCCACCATGGCTACCGAAATTTTTGGATGGTGCGGCAAGATTCTTAACGTAGATTTGTCAAATTCGCGGGTCACTGAACTTGAGACCATGGAGTATGCCGACCGTTTTCTTGGCGGACGAGGAATTGCCACACGGATCTATTGGGAAGAAGTAGGACCTGATGTGGGTGCTTTTGATCCGGAGAACCGGCTGATACTGATGAGCGGCCCTTTGGGAGCTACCGGTGCCCAGGGCGCCTCCCGGTTTACCTTTGGATTCATGATGGCAAAGCCCAAATTTTAGATGCGTCTTTGCTGTGGGGCCAGGGTGTTTATGCTGTCCGGGATATCTTAAAAGAAACGCATGGAAAAAATGTGCGCTTCGTAACAACCGGTGTGGCCGGAGAAAACATGTGCCGGAGTGCCAATCTGATGACGGACAATGAAGGCAGCGCCACCGGAGGGTTCGGTGCGGTGATGGGCTCTAAAAACCTTAAAGCCGTGGCGGTATTGGGAACCGGCCGGCCGGCAGTGGCTAACCCGGAGGAGTTGAAAAGACTGAACAAATTGGCAGTGCAGTTAAACAAGCGTGATCCGCTGGTGGCCCCTTATCCTGAAGAACAGGTTCGTCGAACCGGAAAATCGTCCTGTTATCAATGCGGTCTTGATTGTAAATATAGAAATTCGTTTCGAACGGCATCCGGCAAGAATGTTGTCAGAAAATGTCAATCCATGTTCGTCTATTTTCCATGGGTAATGGGAAGGCCGGGAGAGTCCGCCGAGACCGCCGTGGATGCCACCGGCATCTGCAACGATCTGTCGATCTGTACCATGGAAATGTATAATATCATTCAGTGGCTGGATACTTGCTACAAGGCCGGCTACCTTACCGATAAAGAGACCGGGCTCGAGATTGCAAAACTGGGCACGCGCCCATTTTTTGAAAACCTTGCCAATATGATTGCTCGTCGAGAAGGATTTGGCGATATTCTGGCGGCAGGTCTGCTGCGGGCCGGAGAAAAGCTTGGAGATGAAGCCCGGGCTCATTTTGCCAATGAGGTCTCCGGTGTCGGGGACGGCGCCAACTATTCCGCCCGCGAATATTTAATGAACGGGTTGTTGTACGCCCTGGAACCCAGGCAGCCGATTGCCATGCTTCACGAAATAAGCTGGTTAACCGGATTATGGGTCATGCATCAGTCCAACCCTGAATCTTCTCCGGTAACATCTGCGGTTTTTCGGGCTGCCGCCGCTAAATTCTGGGGCAATGAGCAGGCCTGGGATTTAAACACCCATGCAGGCAAGGCCGAGGCGGCCGCTAAAATTATCGATCGAACTTATGCAAAAGACAGCCTTTTGTTGTGTGATTCCGCCTGGCCTATGATGGTCTCCTGGAATACGCCCGATCATGTTGGCGATGCGACGCTTGAGAGTCGAATTTTTTCGGCAGTGACCGGCATGGAAACGGATGAAGCCGGGCTGCATCAATATGGTGAAAGAATATTTAACCTGCAGCGAGGGGTTCTCCTGCGAGAAGGACGGCGGCCCGAAACAGATGATGTGCTGAAAGAGTTCAATTTTAATGATCCGGTTGAAACCGTGTTCATGAACCCCGATGTGATCGTGCCCGGGCCGGGGGAGGAAGTCGTCAGCCGCAAGGGCCAGACCCTGGACCGGGATGTCTTTGACACCATGCGCAAGGAATTCTATAATTTGAGGGGCTGGGATGCTGAGTCGGGTTTGCAAAAGGCTGAAACCCTTGCAGGCCTCGGGCTGTCCGACCTGGTTCAAGAGCTGAAACAAATAGACATGATTGTAAAGTGAGAGCTTATTGAGGGTTCTCTCACAGAGCCCACAGAGGTCACAGAGATTTGGGTTTTTTCCCTTTCCGCTGAGAGGGCGGAAAGAAAAAATCAATTAGCCCTGGGGCAGGTTTTGACAGCTAACACATTGCCAGGCATAGTGGTTTTCATTTGCCGGTTCTTAATCTCGCTAGATATGCGGGGCGCCTCAGCGGCAAATAAAAAATGATAATTATCTTTCTCTGTGTACTCTGTGAGCTCTGCGAGATATATGGTAATTGACTTACGCGAAAGGAGGTTTTTGTTGGGCTCAAGGCAGGTTAAAGATAAAATCATAGCTAAATTGTTTACAAAATATCCGGCACTGCTGAACAAGTGGGCTCAAAAAACAGAGTTCGTTGAGTTTGAAGATACCCCCTGGACCAGGTTGACCACCGCTGTCGCCCAAAGCCGCCTGGCCCTGATTACCACCGGCGGCGTACATCTTAGATCACAACCTCCTTTTGACATGCTGGATCCGCAAGGAGACCCGACTTTCAGAGAAATCCCCCAGGACGCAGTTCCCTCAGATCTGATGATTACGCACAACTACTATGACCACACGGATGCGGATAAAGACATCAATATCGTACTTCCAGTCGAGCGGGTCCATGAATTGAAACAGGCTCAGGATATCGGCGCGGTAAATCGCCGGCATTTCTCTTTTATGGGGCATATTCTTGAGCCCCACATAGATACATTAATGCACGTAACTGCCCCGGCAGTTGCTGCCGCTTTGAAGAAAGACGAGGTGGATATCGCTATTTTGACTCCTGCCTGAGGTCTTTGCAACCAGTCCGTGGGACTGATTCAGAGAGTGCTTGAGGCTGCAGGGATTGCGACTATTTCCATAACTCTGTCCAGGGAGATCACTAAAAAAGTGCGCCCGCCGCGAGCGCTTTATCCCGGGTTTCCGCTGGGACATCCCATCGCTTTTCCCGGTCAGGCCTTGCGTCAACGGCAGGTACTGCGCCTTTTGCTAAAATACCTGGTAGATATTGATTCCCCTGGAACCATCATAGAACTCGACTTGACCACCGCAGAGCACTCCGAAATGGGTTCTATCTAACTGAACAAACAAAAACCGTTAGACTTATGACAACACATGTGGCAAATTTGTCTCATAGAACCCTGCACTTTGTTTGCGCTCAATTAGTATAGAACCTGAATAAGGAGGTACTACTATGCAAACCAGAAAAGCTATTTTTGCAGGCGACTGGTATCCGGGCGATGCTGCCGGGTGCGAGAGAGAGATCAAAACTTTTCTTGAAGAAGGCCGGCAGAGGCCGGATGGGGACAGGAGCTTCATCGGCGGGATCGTCCCCCATGCCGGCTGGTACTTTTCAGGTAGTATTGCCTGCAACGTCCTCCATTGGCTTCAGGACGCAGAGCCTGTGGATGTGGTTGTAATTTTCGGAATGCACCTGCATTCCGGTTCACCCTCTTATATTATGGCCGAGGGTGCCTGGGAAACACCATTCGGTCCCATTGAAATCGAACAGACAATGGCCGGCGAGCTTGCTGAAGAGTTTAGCTTTAGAATTGAGACTACTGACAACTTTACCCAGGACAATACCATCGAACTACAGCTCCCTTTTGTAAAATACTTTTTCAAAGATGCCAAACTCGTTCCCATGGGTGTGCCGCCGGCCAGAAAATCTTTAGAGATCGGCAAGGCGGTGGCGGATATTGCAACCCGGCTGGGCCGGCGGGTAAAAGTGATCGGGTCCACGGATCTAACCCATTATGGAAACAATTATGGATTTGTGGTCAAAGGCACGGGGCCGGCAGCGGTTGATTGGGTACGCGATGAAAACGACCGCCGGGTTATCGATGCCATGCTGGCCATGGATCCCGACAGCGTGATCAGCGAAGCTCTCGAGCACCAGAATGCCTGCTGCGGCGGTGCGGCCGCAGCGGCGATTGCCGCGGCCAAACAGTTAGGGGCCCAAAAGGCGCAAAGTATCGCCTATGCCACCAGCTATGATAAAAGCCCCGGCGACAGTTTTGTGGGGTATGTAGGGATCGTCTTCTAACTTGCGAGACCTTTGCAAAACGTCTCCTTTTGCTCTCCAAGGCGTAGGCTCACCTCTACGAGCCGGAGGCCCAATCTTCGCCTATAGCAGTTGTCAAAATAACGTTCCGTTT
This sequence comes from Candidatus Desulfatibia sp., assembly GCF_036446775.1. Lineage (NCBI taxonomy): Bacteria > Pseudomonadati > Thermodesulfobacteriota > Desulfobacteria > Desulfobacterales > Candidatus Desulfatibia > Candidatus Desulfatibia sp. The sequence continues at coordinate 5,194 of NZ_JAZFTO010000229.1, read as the reverse complement.
CCGGCGGCTTACTAAAACTATGAACCCCAGTGAATCAATCTGAACATTATTATGAAAATCGCTATAAAATTCCGCTTAATGTTTTGTCGCTTGTCTTGAAGGATAAATATTTTAATAATTAAGGGTTGTTAGAAAAGGGGGAGGCACTCCTTATACCCATTATGTACCGCTCAAAATCGTTCTTGCTTTTTGACAGCAATAAGATTTAGTTCAAACAATAGCAGTTCTGTTAAGCTCATTTTGATTTGCATTTTGTTTGCATCAACAAAAAGGGGCGTTTTGCAAAGGTCTTATAGACATTTATCCAAATGATACAGAAGTAAAACAAGGAAATAGATATGCAAACTATTTTTCACGAAAATAGCGATATCGGGCGTCGACGCTATGGTTCGAATCGAAGGGTGTTTGCTGATCCTAACTTCACAGGCCTTGAAAAACGGATCGCCGGAGATCGAAGAAAAGGAATACGGCAAAGAAAGCGGTAACGCTTTCTGGCTAAGGACCTTACTTTTGCGAAACTTCAGTCTGAATCCGATGAAGATATTGGACAACTTTTGGATATAAGCAGGTCGGGGCTTGCAATTCGTTGTTTTGTAGATGAAAAAAAAGCACAAGATTATTCTGAACTAGATATATTTTTATCTGGTGGTGATTTCAGAATTGGCGGACTCTCTATCAGGACTGTTTCAAAAATTGAACTGGCTAACAGGTCGCTATTTAGCACGGTTATCTTTAAGCGCTATGGCGTGAAGTTCGAGAATTTAACGCGCGAGCAAAAAACCGGGCTGGATCATTTTCTTATTAATCATACTTCAGGTATGGCTTAAACTCGCATTGAGTTAAAACCTTTAAAAATGTTGACAGGATTTTCAGGATTTTTTTACTTTTTGTCAAGTTGAGCGACGTAAGCCGCGTTTTATAAAATCGCGAAGCGATTTTATTTTAGCAAGATCTTTGCCAGAATGATTCCAAGAATCAGCCATACCGGAACAGAAATAATGAGAGCCAGGGTCAGCCCGCGGAAAATACCAAGTTGTTTAAAGAGGGTGTGTTTTTCCAGGGCCCGGCTGATAACCAGCTCAAGGGCCTCAAGCTTGATCGGTTTAGGGATAAAATCGTAAGCCCCTTTTTTAACGGCGGTAACTGACGACTCAATGGTTCCGTAACCGGTAATTATCAGCACTACGGCCCGGCTGTCCACGGCCTTGATAGACTCTAAAACCTCCAGACCGTCCATGTCCGGCAGCTTCAAATCCAGAATTACAAGCTGGAAATCGCCCTGTTCAAACTGTGTCAGCCCATCACGGCCGTCATAAGCTGCAATGGCTTGATAACCCTGTTTAACCAGGAATTCCACCAGCATGTGCGCCAACTGTTGGTCGTCATCAATCACCAAAATCCGTATGTTTTTATCAGTTTTCAGATCCATTACAAGTCTCCTTTACATGCCGAGATCTTTGAAAAACATCCTGAAATGGGTAAAAAAGCTTCAAAGAATCTCTTTTGCATTTAGCAACACATCGACAATTCTCACGGATGCTTTTCCATCCCAAAGTTCCGGGATTTTGCCTTCTTTTTGTAAACCCTGCTCAAGCTTCTTAAATGCTTCCAAAATACCCTTGCTTGAATTGCCGACAAGGGTATTGGTGCCTTCCTCGATTGTAATCGGCCTTTCGGTATTTTCTCTTATGGTAAAGCAGGGTATACCAAGTGCGGTTGTTTCTTCCTGCAGGCCGCCGCTGTCGGTCATCACCATTATTGCATCCTTCCACAAAAATAAAGACTCCCTGAATCCCAGAGGCTCTAAAAGGTGAATATTTTGACTTAACTTGATATCGAACGATTTGAGCATCTTTTTCGTGCGTGGATGTATTGGAAACACAAGTGGTACTTTGGCGGAGATCTCATTCAGGGCGGTGGCTATATCTGCCAATGTGGCTCTATCATCCACATTAGACGGCCTGTGAAGAGTAAGAAAAGCGTATTTTTCAAGGTTTTTTTTCAGATCATAAGTGGATAGCTGCGAAGGATCTTGGTTATTGAGTCGGTCAAGTTGATAAAAAAGATTGTCGATCATCACGTGACCGACAAAGTGGATTTTCTTTTTGGGCTTGCCTTCCTTTAACAGATTGTCAATACCGCTCTTTTCAGTAACAAAGAAATAGTCTGAAAGCGTATCAGTTACCATGCGGTTAATCTCTTCCGGCATGCTCAGATCGAAACTTCTCAGACCGGCCTCTACATGGGCCACTTTAATCATCAACTTTTTGGCAACTACACTGCAGGCCAACGTGGAATTAACATCTCCAACAACTACTACAATATCAGGCTTTTCATCTTGGCAGACCTTTTCAAAAGCCACCATGATCTTTGCGGTTTGCCTTGCATGAGATCCGGATCCGGCCTCAAGAAAAAAATCAGGCTCGGGTATTTCCAGCTCATCAAAGAAGGTCTGGGACATCTCATAATCGTAGTGCTGGCCTGTGTGCACTATTTTCCAGACCAACCCATGAACGCTTCTGGACTTCAATGCTCTAACTATTGGAGCGATTTTCATAAAATTGGGCCGCGCACCGGCAATGAGAAATATTTTCATAAACAATCCACAGATTACCCCAGTGAAGTACGCCCGCCCGCCTCGCCTGAAGGCGGAGCCGATGGCGGGCAGGCTCCGCTGTCACTGACGTGCCCCAGATAAACGAGAACAAGAAAGTTTAACGGGGTAAAAATTGCACGGGGCAGGTCCCGATGGAATAGAAAAAAACTACATTTTTGACAGGATTTACAAGATTAACTTGATTTATGGCAGGATCTGCAAAAATCTGTCTAAGCCGATAGTAAAAGTACCTTTATCTACCTGTTTGAGGTGCCCTTGTGCTTCTACTACTTTATTAGGATAAACCCATGAGAGAAATACCTGTATTATTGTACCATAACATTGGGAATTACCCTGAAAACATGATGGAAGACGGGATGTTGCCGGAAACGTTTGAAAAGCAAATGAAGTTTCTGGCAGACAATGGACACCAAATCGTCACTTTACAACAGGCGCTGGACCACATGAATCGCAAGACCAAACTATCTTCTAATGCTATGGCGATAACCATCGACGGCGGATACCAGGATGCCTTTACCAATGTTTTTCCAATTCTAAAGAAATATGGTTTCCCTGCAACGTTTTTTATTCCTCCCGAGTCTATCGGCCGGCAAAGAACAATTAAAGGTGATTCCATAGAATGCTTAACCTGGGATCAGGTTCGTGAGATTAGAAACTGCGGCATGGAGATAGGACTTCTGGCCTATGATGGGAGAACTATTAAATTACATTATGATGAGGATGCTATAAAAAAAAGTATTGCACCGGCGATGCAGATTTTGAGAAGGGAGATTAATCCCCAGGTTAAATATTGTGCCTTCAAGGAAGGTGTTCCTGGAAAATCACTTTGGCATTTTTTAAAACAACAGGGTTTTGGTGCGGTTTTTACGCAATGCCCGACAAATCGCAGAGCGGCCGCGGATAGTATCGGCCGGATTCAGATTGACGATGACGATCATAACATTTTTCTCACCAAGATTTCGAAAACATATCTCTTTTTTAAAGACAGGCGATCATGGAAATATGTTCGCAAATATAAATTGGATAAAGTAGCCCACTGGCTATCGGAAACCTGGGATCAGGTAAAAGGAGATAAAAAACGCTAAAATAGTTCACCGCAAAGACGCAGAGAACGCAGAGATATATGTTTTACTCTTTGCCGGTGACCCCGCTTGTAGCGGGACAGGGACGCCGGCAAAGAGGAACTGGTCAGCAGCTTCGCTGCAGCAGGATTAATAGTTCTTTGTTTTGTCCGTGCAAGTTTATCGTGAGAAATATCAACCTTCTGAATGCATAATTTTAGCTTATGTAAACGGATAATAATAAAACTGTGACTAAAATTTTACATATCATTACCCGCATGGATATGGGCGGGTCGGCCCAGAATACATTACTCACCTGTATAGGTTTGTCGGACAGATATGAGTTGATGCTTGTTTACGGCCTTTCTATAGAATCACGAATGACCGAGATGGAAATCGAATCGGTTGAAGAAAAAATGGCCATGGCCCGAAAGAAGGGCGTAAAATGCGTTCCTCTGGCGCCCCTCGTACGAAAAATAAATCCCCTTCAGGATTTTCGCACCTTTGTTTCGCTGTGGATTTTGATACGACAGGAGAAGCCTGATATCGTTCACACCCATTCCTCCAAAGCCGGTTTCATAGGCCGTTGGGCAGCCTGGCTTGCAGGTGTTTCTTTTATTGTGCATACACCCCACGGCCATGTTTTTTTTGGACACTTCGACCCTACGATGTCCAGGATATTTCTTCTGGCCGAAAAGGTTACAGCCCTGATAACAGATTGCATGGTTGCACTGACTGAAGGAGAAAAAAACGACTATGTTGAGCTCTCAATTATTCAGCCGAGAAGAATTGATATAATACACAGCGGAGTAAATATAGATAGATACATGAACAGCCGGGTCAATATTGAAGAAAAGAAGTCGACGTTAGGACTGAATCCCAAAGACTTGGTGGTTGGCACTGTGGGTTGGTTACTTCCCATCAAAGGACCAGAGGTTCTCCTTAAATCAATGGACAAGGTTTGGCAGGACCGTTCTGATGTGCAGTTGGTATTTGTGGGAAAAGGTGAGCTGGAAGACGAACTTAAAGCAGAGACTTTCCAAAGGGGAGTATCCGAGAAAGTAAAGTTTTTGGGCTGGCGCGATGATGTTCCTGAAATCATGCCGGTTTTTGATCTGTTTGCGCTTCCATCGCTGAACGAAGGGATGGGGCGTGTGCTGGTAGAAGCCATGGCGGCCGGCAAGCCGGTTGTGGCAAGTAATGTGGGTGGGATTCCGGACCTGGTTCATCATGGGCAAAACGGATTCTTGGTTGAACCCGGCGATGTAAACGGTCTGTCGGCAGCGATTGGAAAATTATTGGCCGATGAAAACCTGCGCCGCGAAATGGGGAAGAGGGGCCAAGCTATGGCGCATAACTTCAGTGAGGGCAAAATGGTTGAAAAAATCGACGCTCTGTACGCTTCGCTTCTTCACCCAAAAAAGCCGTCCGTTTAGTTTCTTAAATATCAATTTTGTATATTTTATGACAAGATGTTCTTTCATAGCTACTAAGACACCAAGGCACAAAGAAAGAG
>NZ_JAZFTO010000228.1:0-3435 GCF_036446775.1 Candidatus Desulfatibia sp. | reverse complement strand
TTTGCTTTATCCATAATATTACTCCTTGAGACCTTTGATGCTTTCTATGATAACGGTGTGATATGGAATGACATTGATTGAAAAAAGTGTTAGGCCTTATGAAAAAGGCGACCAACATTAAAAATACTCTTAGTAGCCAATATTATTTATATTTATACTTTTTTCAAGCAGAATTATCGTTAGGGTATGCTCAGTAAATGATTAAAAGGAGCACCGCGTTGACACATAACTGCGCTGTGGCTATATATAAAGAAACCTTAACATTTTAATTTTATGCTAAATGACCTCCATACCCTAACCTCCGACATCGAGACCGGTAACCTTTCAGAAGCTGAGGTTTACCGGAGGGAACGCCGCCGGCTGATTCCTAAGGACGGGCGGGTTGTGCCGGGTGAGCTGCAATGTCCGGTTTGCAGAAATTCAGCCGAGGAATTTTTACCATTTGGACTGGGGCGTCGTTCCAATGCGCAGTGCCCCAGCTGTGGTTCTCTGGAACGGCACCGCTTTCTTTGGCTCTATTTGCAATGCTGTACCGATTTTTTCAAGCGGCGTGCACGTTTGCTGCACACCGCACCTGAACCTGCCCTGGCGGGACCGTTTCACACTCAACACCACCATGGTTATATCGGCATCGATGCCTTTGATCCCCACGCCCATGTCCAGGCGAATCTCAAATACCTGCCGTTTAAGGAAGGCTGTTTCGATATAATCATCTCCAGCCATGTGCTGGAGCATATCGATGATGACCGGCCCGCAATTCGTGAATTGGCGAGAGTGCTGCATCCCTCGGGATGGGCCGTCATTATGGTACCGTTTGATCCTGCCCGTCCGACTTATGAAGATATAAGCCTCACCACTCCGGCCGAGCGCAAAGCAGTCTTCGGCCACCCCTTCCATTTCCGTTCCTATGGCAGCGACTTGATAGGCCGGCTGGCCAAAGCCGGACTTATCGCCAAAGTAGTGGAGTCCAAGAAGTTTCTGACCGCTAATCAGCGCAAGCGCTGGCGCATCAACCGCAATTACCTGCTGTTTTGCCGCAAATAGACAGCTACTGATAAGAACTTGCTTTTGTGAAGCGGATGAATTAAACCACTGCCTGCTAAAGCAGGTAGATTTCTGTTCCGACTGAAAGTCAGTCGAAAGGTACTTGGACGAATTAGGTTCACCGTTCTGGGTTCTGCGTTCTGGGTTATTCGTTCTAGGTTCTGAGTTACAGGTTCTGCGCTCTGGGTTCGGATTCTGCGTTAACCCTTAAACCTTTGAACCCTTAAACCTTTGAACCCTGAACCTCTGAACCTTGAACCTTAACCGCAAATCATTATGATGCTGAAGCTTTTCGCCTAAAAGGCGAAGGTTTTAAACCTGGCGAATGGAAAAATAAAGGGAGTAAAATGAGCCCGTTGATCAAAAAAATATTTAGAACTTGCGGTTATGCGATTTGGAAAATCAAAAAAAGCCGGTTTAAAATCGGCAGAATACAATATGAGGTCGATCCGTGCAGTGTAGGAAAAACGCCTCAAGGTGAATTGACCGCCAGAGGCGCAATCAATATGATAAAGGAGAGACAGCTCCATGACTTGAAAATTTTAGATATCTGCTGCGGCGTCGGGATCGTGGGATTGACGATCTTTTCCGAGTTAAGGCTGGATGCGATTGTCAAAGAGGCCGTATTTGCAGATATAAATATATTCAACCTCAATTCTCTTCATAAAACCATCAGGATAAACAATTTCGAAAGCTTGCTGGGTGATCAGGTCCGTTCCTATCTTTCCGATGGTCTTAATCATATCCCGCAAAATGAAAAGTTCGATCTTATCGTATCAAACCCGCCCCATTATTTTGTAAAAGATCACATCAAAAAAAATAAACCCCTGTCTCCCAGCCGGCTGGGCACCTTTGATGCAGGTTGGGATTTTCATAAATCTTTCTATAATCTATGTCACCGTTACTTAACAAAGAGGGGTGAGGTGTGGTTTCTGGAAAACAGCTCCGCTGCCGATGAAAAAGATTTTTTGCCGTTTATCGAGGCTAATGCACAATTAAAGTATGTAGGAAAAGTCGAGGAATTGTTGGATAGCGGTTTTTTCTGGATGGTAACCCGAAAATCATAACTTCAGACCTCGTCATTCACCAGATAAAAATGACCGTAGACCTTTAGTAGGCGTTCACAGTTTCTGCGTTCTGGGTTCTGCGTTTAACCTCTGAACCCTGAACCTCTGAACCCTGAACCTCTGAACCTCTGAACCTCTGAACCTTTGAACCTCTGAACCTCTGAACCTCTGAACCTTTGAACACTGAACCTCTGAACCTCTGAACCCTGAACCTCTGAACCTCTGAACCTTTGAACCCTGAACCCTGAACCTTTGAACTCTGAACCTTTGAACCTTGAACCTTTTTGATAGGAAAATTGCTGCTTGACAAGAAGTACGTTTAATGGCATAAACAACGTACGCTTTTAGTCGGCCGGGAATCATCTATCAAGAATCAGGAGGAAAACCATGACTCTCGAAATTACACCAACCGAGCTTCGCAAAAATATTTACAAACTCTTAGATCAGGTGCTGGAGAGCGGTAATCCTATAGAAATAAAACGCAAAGGCAAACGTCTTCTCATTACCCTGTCCGAACCTGAATCAAAACTGGAACGCCTGGAAAGCCATCCTGATTGCATTGTCGGGGACCCCGAGGATTTTGTGCATATGGATTGGTCCGAGGAATGGAATCCGAAGATATGATCTATTTAGATACCCATGTGGTCCTCTGGCTGTATGCCCTGAGAGGAGAGGGACTGAGCAGACGCGCGTGCCAACTCATTGAAGAATCGGTAACGGTTTTAATATCCCCAATGGTTTTATTAGAGCTGGTATACCTTTACGAGATCGATCGATTAAAGGTTGAATCAGATCAGATATACCGTTATCTGCAACAAAAAATCAGATTGAAGGTGTGTACAAAACCATTTGTTGACGTAATTCAACTGGCTTCAAAACAGAGCTGGACAAGAGATCCTTTTGACCGGATCATTACTGCCCAAGCCGCAATCGACCACAAGACACTTGTCACCAAAAACATAACGATAAGGCAGCATTATTCCAAGGCGATTTGGTAATCATTACCTGCGGCTGAAATTACATCCTGTCTATTGAACTTGCAAAAAGATTCAATCTTTCACAGCCGACCATCAGCAAATCTGTTAAACGCGGTGAAATGATCGCTATAGATAAATGTTTTAAGCTTATAAGCGATGACAATGTTATAAAAGCATAGACGTCCCCAAGTGTCCCTCCCACTTCCTATTCTTCTGGGGCGACTAAATAATTTTTTAGCGTTGTGGCAGACCCGCCTGCCCCGTTAAATTCTTGCCCTATGAAATATTTACTCCGTTAAACGCGGAGTTCCGTTTAATTGGGGCATTCGCCGATTGCATTGGGGCAA
>NZ_JAZFTO010000227.1:0-4790 GCF_036446775.1 Candidatus Desulfatibia sp. | reverse complement strand
GAATACCTGGCCAAGATGTCCTACGAGTTTTTTGTCGTTCCCGGATCATTTGAAGGCACTAAAGCCAAGCGCGCAATCATTGATAACATCGACGACTTCAAGGCTAAGTCTCTTGCCACGGAAACGGCTGCAATGGGGCTGGCTCAGCATTCCCGCATGCATGATCCCAAGGGCAGCATGAATGCAGTCGGCAAGCTGATTCAATCATGCAATGCGTGTCATGCGGAATATATGGAGCCAGCACTGTTATTACCATTACCCCCCAATCCCGAATGACGATTTTGGGTTAATACCTGGCTTGCTAACAGGGTAAGTAATGTCTGATAGTAATGAACAAAAAGTTAGCTACGGGCTAGGCTGGCAGTTTGGTCGCCACCTGTTGACTCATGATTTTGATGGTCTGGATTTGGAAGCTGTATTTGCCGGAATAAGAGATTGTTATGTAGGGAACGAAAGTCCCTACACCGATAAAGAAGCAGAAAAAGCCTTTAAAGCCATTACCGCTGATGTAGAGGCAAAAAGATTGGCTGAGGCTACCCAGGCAGCCGGCCAGAGCATGGAGTTTATGCGGCAAAATGCGGAGCGCGATGATATCAACATTACCCCCAGTGGTTTGCAATATGAGATTTTGGAGTTGGGTAAGGGCAGTAAACCTGGCCCCCTGGACAGTGTCCGGATTCATTATCATGGAATGCTGACAAATGGCCATGTATTTGACAGTACCATGGAACGCAGCACTCCGGCAGAGTTTCCTTTGCAGTCTGTAATTGCGGGCTGGGTAGAAGGGTTACAATTGATACCCGTGGGCACCAAATGCCGGTTTTATGTTCCTGCAGAGCTGGCTTATGGCGAGCTTGGCCATCCTCCCGGTATTCCAGGGAATGCGGCCTTAATTTTTAACATTGAATTACTCGATATTGTGTAATTCGATTAAAAGTAAATTCAGTATCTGAATGGCGAAATGATTCAACCTGTCTGTTGATTGAAAGATTAGAGGAAAACTTTCTGCTATGAATATGCAAGATAAGAATACCCTTCCAATACAAAACCCGGATGAGGATGATCTGCCCAATATCTCACGCCGAAGTTTTTTTAAACGTGCCGCATTAGCCGGGACAGGCGTCATGGTGGCTGGCGGCGCGGCATTGGCTGCTTCCAAGGCCTCTCTGAGTGGTTCTCGGTCTAAAGGCATCGAGACGATCGAAAACTTCAAGCCGAAAGATCAGCGTGATGTTGTACTTTGCTATGCCGTAAGTCCAAAGCTGTCTCAGGAGGTTTACCCGGAGCGAAATGAGCAGTATGCAAGATTGCATAACAAAGAGTTTCACTTCAATTACGATATACAGACCTTCGAACACAAGTTGCCACCTGATAACACCCGTGAAGGCTATGATCAGGCCGACCGGGCGCTTGGGCATGCCTCCTGGTTTCCATTGATTGCGGCGAAATCACGAGCACAGGCATTTACCCAGCCCAATACACCACTGCATAGCTGGGATCAGTCTGACGTGGACGCTGAAAAATATGAGTTTGGTTCTGCCAAACGCGCAGCAACCATGATCCGCAGTGCAGCACGCCTGTTTGGTGCCGTCCGTTGCGGCATTACCAGGTTCGACAAGCGCTTCGTTTATGATCCCATGTATGACATTATTCATGAGAGAGAGCTCTATTGGGACAAAGATTTTCCGTTTGAGCCTAAGTCCGTCATCGTGATAATGACACCGATGGACTACGACAACGTGGCTACTTCTCCAAGCTGGACGGCAGAAGGAGCAACGGGTAACGGTTACTGTGACATGAGTAAAATATCCTGCCAGATCGCCAAATTTATCCGTGGCATGGGATACAACGCCGTAGCGGCCGGCAATGAAATGGCCAACTCTGTGGCTTTTGCCATTCAGGCTGGCCTGGGCGAAGGTGGTCGAAATTCCCTGTGTCTTGCCCCTGGGCTTGGTCCGCGGGTACGAATCTGTAAGGTGTTTACCAACATTGATTTTGAAGACGCCTACGATTATCCACGTACTTGGGGAATTGCCGACTTCTGCGAAAGTTGCAGGAAATGTGCTGAAGCCTGTCCTCCCCAGGCAATCAGTTACGATGAAAAACCCGGGTTTGAGCCTACTTACGAGTTTGCAGATGAGCCAGGCTATACCTGGAATAACCATATCGGCATTAAGAAGTGGTACAGCGATGCCAAAAAATGTTTCAACTTCTGGATTGAAAACGATACTTCCTGTCTTAACTGCATGGCCAGTTGTACTTTTAATGAGCCGGACTATTGGCACCATTGGTTTGTCATGGCGATTAATCCAGCCATGCCCAGATTTATTCACTACTGGATGTCAGAGGCCCATCCCCTTTTCGGATACGGTGGGCAGAGTGGAAAACCCGTTCCCGGTAAAGTAGAGCGGTTTTGGAAATCGGGAAAAGGTATGAACACGAACAAGTCGATGAAAAACAATATTGGCACAGCCGGAATTTCTTAAGGAGCGACTGATGGAAGCTTTGCAATGGTTTTGCCTGGGTGTTATCAGCATGATGGCTGCAATGGGAATGGTCTATTTTCAAATGGTAGTAAAACCCAAGTGGTATACACTGCCTCTATTGATTTTGGGGCTCGTTTTAGTGTTGTTTGGAATTGCCTGGGGTGGCTCTTCTCTCATCGAAGGGTATCCTCGCTCCAGCGCGCTCGGCATCCTTTTCTTTAGTGGTCCCGGTTTACTGATCCTGGCATTGACCTGGAGACACTTGGTTGCCCCTGGTTTCAAGAATGCAGAAAACTAGTTTACTTGTACTCGAAAAACCCATGAAACTATGTGTCCGTCATTTCATGTTATGAATCATTTCTAAGGCGTTATGCCGCCTTCTTTGAAGTTTATGGCGGCGCGAAAGCAGTTCTGAACCAAAACTAGATACAACATAGTTTGTAACAGAAATTTCATGCGAGTGAATGTATCAAATCCTTATGTCGCAAAACTCTTTGAGTTATTTGCCTGGGTTACGCTGATTTTAGCTTTTGTGATTGGATATGTTGCCGACAGTCCCGACTATTTGCCTCTCGTAAAAAAGCAGTACCCTGGATATCAGTGGGGTAGCGCTGATGTCTATCCCGACCTGCCGATAGTTTTTGTGCCATCGCCGGATAATATAAATGAAGCACTGGTAATTGTTGAAGGCACGGGCTATGGAGGGCCTTTCATTTTAGGTGTTCGCGCCATCAGAACGGATGAATCTGCACGGATTCAGGAAGTGGTTATTTTATCTCATAAGGAAACACCTTCCTATATACAAAAAATGATCCGAAAGAATTTTTTCTATCAGTTTATCAACAAGCCGCTGACCAATGATTTTCTCTATGGCCAGGACGTGGATGCTGTTTCTGGTGCAACGATTTCCGCACAGGGATTTACAAGCGCCACCGCTCAGGCACTTCACAAAGGCGCAATTGAACATCTCAAGCTGGAAAAAACCTGGAAAGATAAGGAATATGAGTGGGGTAGTGACGAATTCCTGATGCTTGGATTGTTTGCTGCGGTGCTGCTAATTGTCTATGGCCCGAAAAAGATAGCCAAACCACTTAAAGTAGTTTTACCGTTTGCGACGCTGGCATTTGTCGGGTTTTATGTAAATGCCTCCATCAGCCTGGGAACTTTGGCTGGCATAGTGATGGGGTATGTCCCTGGCTTTAGCCAATATCCCATCTGGTGGATCCTGGTAGGTGGCACCATCGCTGGGATTGTGCTGTTGGGCAAAAACTTTTATTGCGGTTATATGTGCCCATTTGATGTGGTCCAGGGCTTGCTTCAAAAGATCAGCGGCATCAAATTGGCCATAAAGCCCGGCTTGATGAAAAGCGCACGCAGGGTAATTTTAACCATGAGTTGGCTTGCTCTTCTCCTGATTTTCCTGTCCCGTCACCCTGCTCTGGGCTCCTATGAACCGTTCAGCATGATGTTTTCCCTGGAAGGAATGGGCATTCAGTGGTATATCCTGCCAATCAGTTTGCTCGGAGCTTTTTTGGTTCCACAATTCTGGTGCCGACTGTTCTGTCCCGTAGGCTTGACTCTTTCTGAAGCTGTTCGATTGCGCCGGTCGGCCGTCGACAGGGTAAAAGTAGTTTTTACATCCGACAAGACGAACCTGCGGGTTCCAGTCATTCAATCCCGACAGGGAGTGGAAACCCTTACTGTTCTGTATGCGTCTCAAACCGGTAACTCAAGGCAAGTCGCACATCGCCTGGGGGCTGCAATGACTGGTAATGGCCTGTCTGCTAATTTGTATTCCATGGCGGATTACCCAGTTAAAAAGCTCGCTGATGAACGCCACTTATTGATTGTTACCAGTACTTATGGGGAAGGTCAGCCGCCGGAAGATGCTGAGATGCTACACAGGTACATTCATTCTGAACAAGCACCCAGGCTGAGCGATCTTAAATACGGTGTCCTGGGGCTGGGTGACAGCAGTTACCTGTATTTCTGCGAAACTGCCCTTGACTTTGATACCCGCTTACAGGAACTGGGCGCCCGGAGGATTATCGAGCGTGTCGATTGCGACACGGATTATGAAGATGCGGCTGAAGATTGGATTGGTGAAGCGGTTGATACCATGCAGGATTATATTGAGGCGCATTGTTCCAGTGCGATCTTGCCGATTTTCGATGTGGATACCGAAGACGGCAGAGTCTTTCACAAGCACAATCCATTTTCTGCCAAACTGTTGATTAATCGAAACCTCACCGGAGAGGACTCGGTAAAGGACATTCATCATCTGGCAATCTCACTTGAAGGGTC
>NZ_JAZFTO010000226.1:0-6432 GCF_036446775.1 Candidatus Desulfatibia sp. | reverse complement strand
GATTGGTTGCATTAGTTTGTGACAGCTTTGAGCAGAGAGCGAAGAGCCGGGAGTTGGGGGCAAGGTGCCGGCACAGCACTTTAGCGAATGATTGTACAGCTCCGCCTTGCCACTTACATGTGGAAATATAAATAACATATTAATTTTATTGCTTAATTACATGGAACCTTTTAAGGCGCTCTCATTGCAGAACCGTTAGGGTCGCAACAGCTCGGTCATTTTGTGTTTTTTACTATTTGGTCCATGTAACAAATATTTAACTCTTTTATGCTAACCAAATCATTATCATTTGTCAGAAAATGGTCGGCACCGGAGACGACCGCCGATGCTATCTGGACTGAATCCGACGGTTTAAGACTGTATGCGGATTTAAAATAGGCAGCCATGTAAGCTACTGATGTTCCAAGCGGAATTAATGTTAAATTTGGAAAAGTTTCAAATAGCATCTTATAATCTTCTACTAAGTCTTCTCTGCCTCTCTTCATTGGTTTGGCTAATATTTCCATCAATGTTAAGCATGATGTGGAACATATTATTGCACCACTCTCCACAAGACTAAGTACCTGCGTAGTTAGCCCTAAAAATTTCGTCTCCTTTTCAAAATGATAAATAAAAAACATAGTATCGAGGAATATGTTCTTAACATTTTTTAAAAATGGATACATTTTTATTCCTTGCTCTCCCACGCCTCTCTCTCACCTTTCACGTAGTCGGTGGGCTCAATATCCTCCCAAATATCTTTACCAAGACCGCACATGTACTGAGTATAATTTTCTGGTCTCGCTTTTACTACAACTGTGTTGCCAACAGTCTTTAGCAAAACCTCTTTTCCTGGCCCAAGCCCCAGTCTGTCTCTGATTTTCTTGGGAATAATTAACTGGCTTCTATTGCCCAATTTAACTGCCACTTGCATCGGATCCTCCTTCCTCATAATAATATGACATTTTATATTTTATCATATTATTTTTATTTTGTAATATCAAGCAAAATAATTTACGAAAATATTGATATGTATCAGATTAATATTTTTATTGCATACTTTATACCAATAAACCATCATTTTTTATTTTCGTCCTTATGACAAATTATATATGCACCCGCCGGGCATGTCAAACGCAAACAAGCAAAATTTCCTGAAAAGAAAGGCTGTTACGATAAAATCGTATTACGATTTTATAAAACGCCCGCAGCTCCAAACCATTGGAAGGTTCTTTGCGTTACAAGAAGCTGATATATATACGGGTTTAGGATTTGGAAAAGCTTTTTTTCAATGATTGGCCGGCATCAAAGGCAAGGCTTAAAAGGGCTGGAATTAAAAAGATGGTAAAGACCGTTGAAATCAGAAGGCCGCCCACAACCACACTTCCGAGCCCCCGGTAGAATTCGGAGCCTGCTCCGGGAGCAAGCACCAAGGGCAGCATGGCCGATATGGTTGTAATAGCGCTCATATAAATTGGACGGATACGGGTACGGACCGATTCGGTAATTGCGTCACGGGGCGCCATATTGCCGTCACGCATATTATTTAAGGTTTGATGGACGATCAGGATGGCATTGTTGACCACGGTTCCGACCAGGATCACAAAGCCCAGCATGGTCAGGATGTCCAGGGGTTGATAGGCAATAAAAAGATTTAATAAAAAAATACCCACGAAGCCGCCGGCCGCGGCCAGCGGCACGGTAAAGAGGATAATGAAGGGATAGAAAAAATTTTCAAACAGAGCCGACATCAACAGGTAACTGATCGCAATCGCCAGGATAAAGTTCCACTTCAGGGCCTGCCGGGTACGCGTCAAATCGTCGGCGGTACCGCCTAAGTTAATGCTGTATAGGCTGGACAGGGCACCGCCGGCTTTGATCGGTTCGACCACTTTTTCGCTGACAATGGTCATAGCGGTTTCTAAAGCCATCGCCCGGGAGGGAATCACCTGGATCGTTATGGCCCGTTGAGAATCGATGTGGTTTATCTGGGTAGGCCCTTCCTCAAGACTTATTTCAGCCAGTGAGCCCAGGGTGACCTTTTCGCCGGTGGGCGCTATCACCGGGAGGCCTGCCAGATCCTGCGTGCGCTCAAGCTTGCCTTCCCGGCTTTTCACGACCAGATCGATCTCGTTACCGAAAAGGCGGTAATTGCTGGCTTTGGCGCCGTCCACCAGGACATCCACCGTCACCCCCAAATCACTGGTGGTTATGCCGAGTCGGGTCAATCGATCCCGGTTGGGGATGATCCGCATCTCCGGATTTCCCAGGTCCAGGCCCGGGATCGGTCGTATCTGAGCCTCCGGCAATACCTGGGCTACCCTGCTGTATATTTGCCGTCCAAGGTTTATCAATTGAGAAAGATCCGGACCTTTGATCTCTATTTCGATGGATCGGCCCTCACCGATATTGCGTGAAAACAGACTGGGCTGCTGAACAATCGCTATCATGCCGGGAATTTTTTTTAACACACCGTAAACATAGGGTAACAGTTCTCGAGTTCTTTCCTGAACTTTGGAAATAATCCCCATAAAGACCTGCTGACCCCTGGCAACATAGAAAAAATTACTTGCCGGCGGCAGGTTCAGCTTCTCGGCGACTTCGCTGTGCTCGTCACCTACTTCGACTAAAGGCAATATGTCCGCTTCCACTATCTCGGCAATATCTTGGAGTTCATCAAGATTATAGCCGGGTGGCGGCAGCAAAATTCCAAACAGAATTGCACGGTTTCCTTCCGGCAGGTACTCGGTTTGCGGGACCAGAACCCAGGCGGTTCCAACCGATATAACTACCATCAGAACGACAACGGCTACACGGACCGATACACGCCCGCACATCCAGTAGGTAAATTTTGTAATGTTACCGACAAACCATTTTGCAAAACCGGCAAGCAAGCCGGCCTTTGACCGTGATGGATTATTAGCCTTGACCTTACCCAGCATTTTGGCTGAAAGTGTAGGAATGACCGTAATCGAAATAATCAGGCTTAATATTACGGCACTGCTGATAGCAATGGCAATGTCACGGAAAAGCTGTCCGGCCTCTTCTTCCATAAAAATAATGGGAAGAAAAACAGCGGCCGTAGTGAGGGTGCTTGCTAGAACGGCCCCCCAAACTTCAACGGTACCGTCATAGGCGGCCTTGCTGCGCGTCTTGCCCATCTCCCGGTGACGGAAGATGTTTTCAAACACCACAATGGAATTATCGACCACCATGCCGACGGCAAAGGAAAGACCCGCCAGGCTGACGACATTGATATTGCGCCCCATAAGGGTCATCACCAAAAAAGTCCCGATGACGCTTATAGGAATAGTCACCGCCACGATCACCGTGCTGGCAACATTTCTTAAAAACACCAGCAATACAATTACAGCCAGTGTACCCCCCAAATATATGTTCTTTTTTACCAGGTT
Source organism: Candidatus Desulfatibia sp. (assembly GCF_036446775.1). Lineage (NCBI taxonomy): Bacteria > Pseudomonadati > Thermodesulfobacteriota > Desulfobacteria > Desulfobacterales > Candidatus Desulfatibia > Candidatus Desulfatibia sp. Next base: position 3,040 of record NZ_JAZFTO010000226.1, on the reverse strand, counting down.
GATGGCACTGTAAATATAACTGGTTTCATTATAAACCAGTTCAAGGACAAGATTTCTTTCTTTTAATATGCTGCTGTTCATTTCCTGCAAAACCTGCCCCAATCTTTCCATGACGACAAGAACATTGGAGCCCGGTTCGCGTACAGCGTTCATGACAATGGTCGGAGTGCCTAGATGACGAACCACCAGTTCAATATCCTCATAACCTAATTCCACCCTGGCAACATCCCCCACGGCAACCGCAATGCCGTTGACCCTTTTGATGATGACGTGGGAAATTTCCTCAACGCTCTTGTACTCGCCCACCGTGCGGGCAATATAGCGCCGTTTGCCCTCTTCGAAGTCACCGGCGCTGATATTCTTGTTCTCAACATCCAAAGTTCTCATTAGTTCGGGAATAGTTACTCTCCGGGCGGCAAGGGCGTCGGGGTCAATAATTACCTGCATTTCCCGTTCCTGTCCGCCGTAAATGTTGGAAGATGCGACCCCTGAAATTCTTTCGATACGCGGCTTTACATGCTCATCGATAAAATCGTATTCGTGACTGAGCACCCCTTGATAGCCCTCCCGCGCCCCTAATATCATCCACGCAATCGCCTTTTCACGTCTCCCTCCGGATTTTATGATCGGCTTTTCGGCGTTGTCCGGATACTTTTTGACTTTCTCGAGCTCATTCGACACTTTGAGCAAGGCCTCAGTATTATCGGTACCGATTTCAAACATAAGGTTGATGAAAGCGCGGCCGTCACGGCTTTCGCTTTTCATTTCCTGAAGCCCTTCCATGCTCTTGAGTTCTTCTTCCTGAGCTTCGACAATCTCGCGCTCTACTTCCAGGGGACTGGCACCGCGCCAATCGGTAAGAACGGAAATTTCCGGAAGATCGATGTTGGGGGTAAGCTGAATGGGAATTCTGAAAAGGGAAATAAAACCGAACATAACCAGCAGGATCACTCCAACTGTAACGGTAACCGGCTTTTTTATGGCGGTATCAACTAATTTCATAGTTCAAAATAATGATGCATGATTCAAGATACAAGATAAATTCATCACGAAAATGCGAAAGTACGAAAACACGAAAATCAGTACACTTTAAAAAATGATTTCTTGGAAATTTGTATTATTCATTACGATTATTTCTTCGTGCTTTCGTACTTTCGTGTTTTCGTGATTCTTATTTTATAACACTCACCGGCTGACCGGGTTGGAGGCGTTCATTTCCGCGAATCACCACCTTGTTGCCGGGCGCCAACTTTCCTTCAACGGCAACGTCACCGTCATAATAGCCGATGATAGTGACCGGAACCGCTATGGCTTTATTGTCGTTGACTATAAAAACCAGCCGGTTGTCTCCGGCGGTAACTACAGCATCTTTGGGAACCAGCAAAGCGGTTTTTTGGTCGGCCAGTTTAAAGATAACCATGGCTTCCATGCCGCTTTTGATCTTAAAGTGAGGATTTTCAAGGTTTATCTTTACCGGAAAAGTTCTGGACTCAGGATCTCCCTGAGGCAGGACGGCATATATCCTGCCAGTTTGCAGATCATTTGAAATGCTTTTTACTCTTACCTTGACCTCCCTTCGAGGGATGATCATCACCGCATAACGTTCGGGCACATCCACGGATATTTGAATTTTTCCAAGATCCACCAGATCAACCACCGCTCCGCCGACTTTAATCCATTCTCCGACCTGGGTATGCTCTTTGGCAACAAAGCCTGAAAGCGGCGCAACAACCTTTGTTTGATTTATTTCATATTCAAGACGTTCTATGTCTGCTGCGCTGCGCAGCAATTCCTGGGAAAGGGCCCGGTGATTATAAAGCGCCTCATCATATTTTCTGGCAGCAATACTGTCAGCATCCTTAAGCCTGCTGTATCTTTTAAATTCTTTTTCAGCAAGCTCCAGTTTAGCCCTGATCATCTCTCTGGCAGCCACCGCGCCTTTCAGGCGAATCTTAAGTCCATCAGATCTCAACCTGACCAGCAAATCTCCCTCTTTAACAAAGTCGCCTTCTTTTACAGGGAAATATTCAACCACCCCGGATACTTCTGCTGCCACAGTACTCGTTGCAACAGCTTCCGTGGTCCCGACCAGAGTTATCCGGTTGGAAACCGCCTTTTGCTTTACCACGGCAACTCGAACCGGCTTGGGTGGCGGCTCCTCGCTTTTGTCTTCATTCCCGGCCACAAGATTTGAGGCCGAAGTAAAGAAAACCAACACCATTATCAATAAATATTCAGTAAAACGCGACGTTAACAGAACTCTCGACATTGATCACCTCTTTAACAAATCTTAAAACGCTTGCCGGCCTGGATATTCCCGGATTCTCGCGCAAGGATGAATCCGACTCTTCCAAACTCGCTCGCGGCAAAAATATCAAAGAGTCAATTTATATTTAATATATAGGGGAGTCAAGAAATAACACCCTCTTCCTTCTTCCTTGACCAAAGCCGTCAAGTATAGAATACTCACTTGCTCGGATTATATCCTGTGTTATATTATATAAAATCGCTTTGCGATTTTATTTAGGCTTGAAAAGCCTGGTCCTTTGGGCCTCCGGCTCCGCTTCCAGCCCGTAGGGCTTACAGGCCGGAGGGTAGAGCCTACGCCTCGGAGAGCCAGGTCAGAGCTATTTGGCTCTGCCTTGGAGTTTTGTGTCTAAAATCACAAATTCCAAGCACCAAATTACAAATAAATCTCAAATTCCAAGTCTCAAATTCCAAACAAGGGCTAAAACTATTTTTTTTATTCTTTTGTTTGTTATTTGTTTTTTCGGTCATTGGAATTTATTTGTTATTGGGATTTTGTTATTTGGGATTTCCCCTTTTGGTCATTGTTATTTGTTTGATATTTGTTATTTGTTATTTGGAATTTAATTTACTCCATTTGAGATAGGTGCATCCCTATGGGAGTAAACCAAAGCCTGGTCCTCTGGGCCTCCGGCTCCGCTTCCAGCCCGTAGGGCTTACAGGCCGGAGGGTAGAGCCTACGCCTCGGAGAGCCAGGATTCTTTACAAAAAAGGATATATCTATGAAAATAGC
>NZ_JAZFTO010000225.1:0-26366 GCF_036446775.1 Candidatus Desulfatibia sp. | reverse complement strand
CGAATGAGAGCATCCAACTCTTTGCCGGTGATGGTCTCTTTTTCCAGCAAAAGCTCGGCCAGTTTATGCAGAATGTCTATATTTTCATCCAGGACATTCCTGGTACGGTTGTAGTTTCGGTCGATCAAAGCGTTGATCTCTTCATCAATTTTTCGCGCGGTTTCCTCGGAGTAATCCCGGTGCTGCGCAATTTCCCGACCGAGAAAAATATGCTCTTTATCTTGTGCATAAGAAAGCGGGCCGAGCTCATCACTCATGCCCCAGGCACACACCATTTTGCGGGCCAGCTTGGTTGCCTGCTTGATATCGTCGGTTGCACCTGTACTGATACGGCCGAAAACCAGCTCCTCGGCCACTCGCCCGCCCAAGGCTACCGACAATTCACTTTCCAGCTGGGCTTTGTATTTGAAATCACTTTCTTCCGGCAAAAACCAGGTCATACCGATCGCACGACCCCTGGGAATAATTGTTATCTTGTTAACCGCATCTGTGTCGGGCAGGAACCGGGCCACGAGGGCGTGGCCGCCTTCGTGGTATGCTGTTGTTCGGCGATCCTCTTCCTTTATGACTTTCGATTTGCGCTCCAGACCCATGACGACTTTGTCCTTGGCATCTTCAAAGTCCTGCATATCAAGCTTTTCTTTATCTCTTTTGGCCGCAAGCAGAGCTGCTTCATTGACAAGATTTTCCAGGTCCGCGCCTGAAAAACCAGGGGTGCCTTTAGCCAGTGTATCGACGTGCACGTCAGATGCAACCGGCGTTTTTTTCATATGTACTTTCAGTATCTCTTCACGGCCCTTGATATCCGGCAACGGCACGACCACCTGGCGGTCAAAACGCCCCGGGCGCAGCAGGGCCGGATCAAGTACATCCGGCCGGTTGGTAGCGGATATAAGAATGACCCCTTCGTTGGATTCAAACCCGTCCATTTCCACCAAAAGCTGATTCAGAGTCTGTTCTCTTTCGTCATGTCCGCCGCCAAGGCCTGCTCCCCGGTGCCTGCCGACCGCATCGATCTCGTCGATAAAGATGATGCAAGGTGCATTCTTTTTACCCTGGACAAATAGGTCTCTGACACGCGAGGCGCCCACACCAACAAACATTTCTACAAAATCCGAGCCGCTGATATGAAAGAACGGAACATCGGCCTCCCCGGCAATGGCACGTGCCAAAAGGGTTTTGCCGGTGCCGGGAGCGCCCAACAGAAGAATGCCTTTAGGTATCCGGCCGCCAAGACGCGTAAACTTTTTGGGCTCCTTGAGAAACTCGATAATTTCTCCTAATTCTTCTTTGGCTTCATCGATTCCGGCAACATCTTCAAAGGTGACTTTCTTGGACTGGTCAGACTGCAGGCGGGCGCGGCTCTTTCCAAACGACATGGCTTGGCCGCCGCCGGATTGCATCTGACGCATGAAATATATCCACACCCCGATGAGCAGAAGCATCGGAAGTCCTGAAATCAGCAGAGAAATATACCAGGACGGCTCAGCCGGAGGTATGGCCCGGATGGACACCCCTTTTTGCTTGAGGATCATGATAAGGTTGCTGTCTTTAGGCGCAAACACTTTGAACCGACGATAGTTCACAGCCGAAACTGAAAGCTCCTGGTCTTGTATGACAACCTCGCTGATGTTTTCAGCATCAAGCATGTCAAGGAACTCGGTGTAACTGATATTGGTTGCAGACTCCGGCTTTTTATCCAAAAAAGTATAGAGAACAATTACTAATACTGGAATAATAATCCATAAAGCCAGATACTTATTAAACCGATTCAAATCTTACTTATCCCCTTTCAGAAAGCTCCAATGCCTGTCTGAGTTTGGCGGATACAGCATTGGATATGTCCGGATTTGCTTTGAAAAACTCTTTTACATTGTTGCGCCCCTGGCCCATTCTCTCACCGTCGTATGAATACCAGGTCCCACTTTTATCAATGATACCTTCTTCAACACCTAGGTCGAGAAGCTCGCCGGTTCGCGATATTCCTTCACCGTACATGATGTCAAATTCAGCCTCCCTGAAAGGCGGCGCCAGCTTGTTTTTGACAACTTTTACCCGTGTACGGTTTCCCACAACCTGCTGGCCTTCCTTGATAGTGCCGATACGCCTGATATCAAGCCTGACAGATGAATAGAACTTAAGGGCGTTTCCGCCGGTTGTTGTCTCCGGGTTCCCGAATACAACGCCTATTTTCATGCGGAGCTGGTTGATGAAAATAACCGAGGTTTGGGTCTTGCTAATTATTGCAGCCAGCTTTCTTAAGGCCTGTGACATGAGCCGGGCTTGAAGCCCCATGTGAGAATCTCCCATTTCTCCTTCGATTTCCGCCCTGGGAACAAGGGCTGCGACTGAGTCGATAACGATAATATCTATGGCACCGCTCCTTACCAGCATATCCGTAATTTCAAGGGCCTGCTCCCCGGTATCGGGCTGGGCCACCAGAAGCTCGTTACAATTCACACCAAGTTGGCCGGCATACGCGATGTCAAGAGCATGTTCAGCGTCTATAACGGCTGCAATCCCCCCCTGTTTATGAGCCTCAGCAACCACATGCAGCGCCAGGGTTGTTTTGCCGGAGGATTCCGGCCCAAAAATTTCACAGACTCTGCCCCTGGGAAGTCCCCCAGTACCCAGCGCTTTGTCGAGTGCCAGGGAGCCGGTCGGTATTACAGGCACATCGAGAACAACCTGGCTGCCCAGCTTCATGATAGAACCTTTTCCGAACTGACGTTCGATTTTAGTCATTGCAGCTTCTACGGCCTTTTCTCTGTCCACTCGAATGTTCATTATTTGCCTCCAGGGTGGCTATAGTACCACCCGTCCAAGCCGGATGCAATATGCTTTGGTTCCATATTAATTGCGCCGCCGACTGGCGAAAGCCCGTGACAAATTCCCCTGACCAGGGCCTTCGACAACCCTGGCAGCGGCCCACATGGCAATGCGCGCTGCATCGACAATATCTTTTCCTGCATGTAACTCAATACCAAAAATAACTCCAAATACGTCACCTGCCCCTGTGGAGTCTATTTCTTTGCGAATTTGTGCTGCTGGAAGCTTGATTTTCTCACCCTCAGACAGCAGAGTTACCCCTTTAGCGCCACGGGTGAGTGCCACGACTTCAACGCCGTGGGAAAATCGGCTGGCTATCTATTCAGCATTGGGGAAGTCTTGCTCAGAAAATACAATAACATGGACGTCTGGCAGTATCTTGGCCTCTGGCAGCAGATGCGGAACGATTACTCCGCGGTCATTGACCTGGCGCAGCCAACCTTGTGCGCCTATGACGATTTTCGTGCTGTCAAGGCTATCGATGATGGCTCGCCCGCATTCTCCAATGACAGGTGCGATATATGCCAAGGGTATCTTGCGCGCAGATTCAGGAATATCCTCGGGCGCTAAGTCTGGTGCCCGGCTAACCAGGGACAATTCCCTTCGACCGCCGCAGTGATTCAAGATAAAGGTCGTAAATTCATGGCACTTCTTACGATGAAGAGTTATATGTGTATCGTCCTGTAGTGGCTTCAGGAGAGAGGATGCAGGTGATGCCGTAACCAGGGAAATGCGACAACCGAATGCCGAGGCGGCTCGGGCGGCGTATGTAGCACCACCACCAAGCTGTTGACGGTCCTCGAAAATATCGCGGGTGACATGCCCAACTACAAGAATGTGCCCCTTTGAGGTATCATCCTGAGACATCATAATTGTGTTGGTTTTGTTCACAAATTACCTCCTTGAGCAGATGTGTTATTGACCCATCTTCATGCGTTATGGTTTTAACGACCTCTTTCATCCGTGCCGATAGACGCTGATAGCCCCATTTGCAGCGACGTATGGTCTCCTCCCGGCCCTCACGCTGGTAGTACCAGGGCAAATTAACTTCAAAATAAGATATACTGTCTGCATCCTTGAGCAGATCGGAACGGGGATCACCACCAACCTCATGAAGTGTTACCAAGCGGCAGGCCTCGTCCGCAACAGATTTGGCTACACCACACTTGTTCAGGATTGCCCTTAAAATCCTGGCTCCGTTATGTGCATGAGCGACCTTGAATGCATTATAATCACTAAAATCTGCGCGACGCACTTTCTGTGCCTCAACAGCCCGATCGATATCATGGGCGAGCGCCGCGATCTGCAACGCCTGATCAGCCTCGGGATCAAGCTTCAACAACCACTCAAGAGTATTTTCCGCATGAATCGGATCTTCCGGTACACTGGAGCCTGGAATAATCGCTCTGATATTTTGTTTGGCGCAGTCGATACTATTCATGATCCCGGCAGATAATGAGGCGGCGTACGGTCGCAATGTTCATCACCACGGCAATCACAACCAGTGTCAAATAAACCTGGTTGAACACGGCGCCGAGGAATATCAGAAAGACACGGATATCGCGGCCCATGCGCAATCCCTTGTCATGAATGATTCGATCGCGCATGAGGCTGTCGTGCTTGTCGGCCGTATAGCTCAACATAAAGGAGCCGATAATCGCCATAAATCCGATCAACAGAATGAAACTATCTGTTTTATCTGTATCTGTATAAGTGTGCCAGGTGAGACCGAAAAGCAGAAAGGCGTCGGCATAACGGTCAAGTACTGCATCGAACCATCCGCCGTAAGCGCTGTATTGATGTTTGAGTCTGGCTACTTCACCGTCGCAGCCGTCTACGATCGAGGCAAACTGTGCCGTAAGACCGCCCAGCAGAAGCGTAAAATAACCATCAAGAGCAAACAGACCTGCAGCCAGAACCGAACACAGGAATGAGAACAGGGATATTTGATTGGGGGTGATTTGATGGTCTACCAGTCGGCGGGAAATCCTAATCGATATGGGGCGGTTTAAATAGCGCGACACCGGACCATCGTTGGGTTTGTCCTTTAAATCGGCCAAAATGGAGTTTTCCGCACGACTAAAAGCTGCCGGGTCATCCACGTCAATCCAGAAGCGTCCGCTGATTTCAAACATTTTGGCCTTGCCCTCAGCAGCTAAAATCTTCACCGCCCTGGACAGGGTAGTATCACCGTCTTGCTTTGCGCTACGCTCCAACGCATTGAAAATAGCGGGCGTACACAAGAAAATGCCGGTGTCAAGGGCATTAAAATCGGTCAAGCCCTTACCGATGTCGAGTATCTTGCCTTCTTTGGTTTTTACCCGGGTAACATCCTTCATATCGACAGAGGAATTACGGGTATCACCATCCACGCCCAGGGCGATTTCACCGTCGGATAAGGCAAGTGCCATTAACTCGCGGGCTATGGACGGATCAAAGAGATGGTCAGCCATCAGCAGTAAAAATGGCTCTGGCAGGTATTCCTTGGCTTTTAGCACCGAAAGGCCGTTTTCTTTTTTCCAATCCTCGTTAAAAATGGAGGTTATGCTGCACCCCAGGCGATCGGCCAGGCTGACCAGGAAAGAGCGGATAAGCTCCTCCTGGTATCCGGTAACCACCAAAAAATCGTCTGCTCCGGCCTCCATGGCGGTGCGGATAACCCTTTCGATCAGGGGCAGCCCCAGAATGGGAATAAGGGGCTTACAGTCACCTTGCTGCCGAAGCCGACTGCCCTTGCCGGCGGCGATGATCAGGCACTTCATGCGCATCGACTCCATTTCCGGAGAAAAACAAGGCTTAACTTGCCAGTTTCAGTGTTTTAAGGCTTAAAACGCCATCGTCGTTAATGAAGTCTTCGACCATGGTAAACGCCTCATCGTCTGTGAACTGGCGCGCGGGATGCTTGCAAAAATAGGCTGACGGCGCCTGAAGTACGCCGCCCTGACCACGGTCCAAGGCCAGTTTTGCACAGCGGATGGCGTCAATGGCAACGCCGGCCGAGTTGGGTGAATCCTCCACAGAAAGGCGCATTTCAAGGTTCATGGCCACGTCACCGAACAGCTTGCCCTCCATGCGAATGAAACAAACCTTGTTGTCTTTCTGCCACGGCACGTAATCACTGGGGCCGATATGGATGTTTTCATCGTCCAGACGCTTGGCAGCCGCGGCCTGAACAGCCTCGGTCTTGGATTTTTTCTTTGTGACCAGGCGCTTGTGTTCTAGCATATTGAGGAAATCGGTATTGCCCCCGGTATTGAGCTGGTAAGTGCGCTCCAACTTGACGCCGCGCTTCTTGAACAGGTCGGTCAGTATGCGGTGAGTGATGGTAGCACCCATTTGAGACTTGATGTCATCGCCGATGATAGGAATGTTTTTATTCTCAAAGCGCTTGGCCCACACCGGATCGCTGGCGATAAACACCGGAATGTTATTGATAAAAGCGACCCCTACCTCCAGCGCGCAATTGGCATAAAACCTGGTGGCTTCCTCAGAGCCGACCGGGAGATAGTTCAACAGGATTTGGGTGCCGGACTCTTCGAGCACTTCGACGATTTCATTTGTGGTCAGCTCCGGCTCCTCGGACAGAACGAAAGTATTGTTAACAGGATAATCCTGCATATGGCTCGCAACACCGTCCAAAATTTTTCCCATCCGAACCAATACTCCGGATGGGGGAAGATCGGGACAGAAAACCGTCGTGCAGTTGGGTTTGGCAAAAATAGCTGCATGCACATCCTGGCCGACCTTGCGTTTGTCAACATCAAAGGCTGCGACAACCTCTATGTCTCCCGGCTTATAGCCGTTCATTTCAAAGTGCATCAGGCCGACGGCGTCTTGCGGGTTTTTATCCCGGTAATAGTGAATTCCTTGAATTAGTGAACTGACACAGTTTCCAACTCCTACTATCGCAATCTTGATTTTACCCATAAATTATTCACCTCCTATTGATAGTTGTGTATAAATATAGTTTGCTTACTTAACCTCAAGCTTTTACTCGAAAAAATTGTATTGAAAAATCCGCAGTCGAAAATTTTAAGGCTAACCCGAGGCTTAAGGCTCTAATTGAGCAGCGAGGAATAGAATCGCTTGAAACTGAAACGTGCTTTGGAGAAAATTCCGTTATGTACTGTCAACGATTCTCTGTAGATTGCTTAGAAACGAATTGAGGCCGTCCTCATACGGCCCTCATACGGTTAAACACCCGACGTCCCCATCTAATGCGTTTCAATGCAGGAATTAAAAATCCTTTCCCGGCGCAACATTGTATGGTTTTTAAACGCTTCTTGTCCGTGTATCAAGCCTGCAATCCGAGATTCGGCTGGCAGATGGACTTGGACAGCATCTGACTCTGGGGCAGTTGGCCTGGGGAAACGAAGCAGATAAGCACAACAGCAGCATGGTCCGATTAAGGGGTCGCCATGCGGGTGGTGCAGAGTCCCACCGCCTTTATTTGGGACTTTGGCTGTATAGCAGATCGAAACGGCCCTGTCAAACAAATCGTTGAAGATGAATTTTTTATTTTTGGTAAAAAGGCCGGCATTGCGGCAACATCCATAAAATGATTGCCAAATGCAACGATAAAAATATATATGGCTGTAAAGATGCTTCTTAATTCTCAACTGCCGACAAAGGAGATATAGCCGTGAAAGATCTGATCAAACACATAGCAAAGGCATTGGTTGACCATCCGGAACAGGTAGAGGTTTTGGAGGTGGAATGTTAACAGATCTTGGTATTTGAACTTAAGGTGGCTAAAGAGGATATTGGGAAGATAATCGGCAGGCAGGGCCGGACTGCTCGAGCCATACGGACCATTTTAAGCGCTGCTTCCGGCAAGGCAAAAAAGCGCGCAGTATTGGAAATTATAGATTAGTACAATATGGCCCCCTTCCGATAAAAAGGGAGGTGTTCTACTGTAGGTCGTGCCTTCTTAGATTTTATGCTTTGGCCTCTTTTCGCAGCTCTTCAACCATGGTCAGGCACTCATTAACCGTGGTTTCGACGATGGGCTCAACCTTATTTGAACGCTCATCTTCATATATGTCCTCAAGCTTGTCTACCTCATCGTAGACCCGTTCATCACTCCAGATGGGATAGTTGTTTAATATCTGCCACAACCTTATCTTCGTCAAAATTCCACCCAAGCTCTGTATTAAGCATTTGTTCTATATCGTTACTTGAAAGCATTTCGAAGTCACCTGACATGATTTTTTCATAAGAATTTTTAACTATCAATTTCGCGCAGTCATAGGCAATGGTGTCTAAATCCTCAGTCTCAAGACCTCCGAAGCATTTTTTAAGGATATTTTTTTCCATTTCGAGTTTTTTTGTTTATTGGCGGTAGCATATTCCCTCCTTGTGGATAATTGATGGTTGGGCTTTGTCGTCCTTTTTCTGCCAGTCTTTCAGGCTATTTTGGTATTGTTTCGGGTTTTTGGCATTTTGTTGAAATCCCATATAAAAGAAACGAGCTTATGTGTCAAAGAAAATTGTATCTTAAGGATATCGAAGGTGGGGCTGCCCCTATCCTTTTTGTGGAGCCTCGTATTAAATTCTATATCAACGTATTGATATTATAGAACACACCTTTATCAAGTTGGTTTATTTTACCTGATCTTTTTGCTATATTATACCAGTAAAATAATTATTTGTTCGCAGGTACGTGTCTCACCTTCATTGATACAAAGGGAATGTAAAAAAAGTTGCCTGTAATTATATAAAGTTTTTTTGACCCAAATATGATAAAAAAGGCAGCTTAAAAAAACAATAGTTTGATTATTCAAGTTATTAGGTTATTTTAAGAGAGGAACTTTTATTTGACAATTTCTGAGAAAAACGGATTATTGAAGGATAGAAGAAAAAGCCGGCAGTGGAGTTGATGTTTTTTCGTTACCAGATATCAAATTGTCGCAATCATCGAAAAAAAGGTGTTGCTTATGCGTGTTTTATTTGTCTCTTCTTATCCGCCGATTGAATGCGGCATCGGCACATACACCAGCTTCCTGGCAAAAGCCCTGGCGCGGACATCTACCGAGCTTCATATTGTCAGCCAGTATGGCGCTGAAGGCCGACATGTTTACCCATCATACAGCCCCAACGACGAAGGTATAGCCCGCAGGATTTTCAACGCAGCCGGCAAGGTTACTCCCGACATTGTCCATATTCAGCACGAATTCGGCCTGTATGGGGAACTGGACGGCATCGCCGTACTTGAACTGATTTACCGCATTAAATCCACGGCTACTCCGGTCATCGCAACTTTTCATACTGTTCAAAAGGAACCGGAGTTTCGCAAGGAGCTAATTTTAAGGGCCATGTGCCGGGAATTGGATGGTATTATCGTGCATGAAGAGGAACACGTTAATATTCTAAGATCGGTTTTCGATACGGATACGGCCAAAATATTCCTGGTTGAGCACGGAGCGCGCGTGATGACCCCCGTTGCCGGTGCTAAGGAGAAGCTCAACCTCGAAAACAGAAAAGTTGTCCTGCTAACCGGCTATATCCGCCCTACTAAGTGTTTTGACAAGATCGTGGATCTTTTTCCGCAAATTGTCGAAAGAGTACCGGAGGCATGGCTGGTGCTGGCCAGCAAACTCCGGCTGCTGGAGTTCAGTATGTATCGCAAGATACTCATTGAAAAGATAAATGACTCACCTGTCAAGGAGCGCATTGAGGTATTCCGGGGCCAGTTTCCTCAAAAGACCTTTGATACCATCCTCAGCGCCTGTGACATCATAGTATTGCCCTATGTTGTCGGAGCCCAAAGCGGCATAATGTCGCATGCCATGACCTTTGGCAAACCACTCGTCACATCGAATCTTGAGGCCTTTGTCGCTATCCTTGAAAAATCAGGAGCAGGATTTTATGCGGAAACTGATGACGAATATGTTGACAGGATTGTAACCCTGCTCACGGACGAAGAGGTTTACAACAGGTTTTCCAGGAATGCAGTGAACTATGTTAAAGCAAAGATCTCCTGGGATATTATAGCCGACAAGACAATTCAGGTTTATAAACAGTTTGAGCGCAAGCCGGAATGCAGAACGCGGCATGTGTTTGTTGGTGAATAGGAGGAGTAGGTATGTTTGAACGCTGTCAAAAAAATCCCATAATCCGCCCTGCCGATGTCAGACCCTCGGCAGAGGGATACCGAGTCGTCGGAGCCTTCAACCCAGGCGCTACTCTCTTTAATGACGAAGTCATACTGCTTCTGCGGGTGGCGGAAAGCTGTGTTCAGCAACAGGGGAAAATCCGGATACCGGTTTACAGGTTTTCCGAGGGCCGCGGCATCCCTGAAATCAAGGAGTTTGATGCCCATGACCCTGATGTATTGCTCAAGGATACGCGCGGAGTTGTTTATAGGGGCAAGGATTACCTTTCCAGCATCAGCCATCTGCGACTGGCAAGAAGTGTCGACGGGATCAACTTCACGGTTGACCCCACACCATTTATCTATCCTTGCTCCCCTACTGAAGCCTATGGTACCGAAGACGCGCGTATTGTCAGTATTGACGGTACTTTTTACATAAATTACACTATAGTATCGACTGACAGCTGGTGTACCGCCCTATCATCCACGGATGATTTCAAAAAGTTGAAGCAGTTCGGCATCATATTCCATCCTGAAAATAAAGATGTTGCAATATTTCCCCAAAAGATAAACAATAAATATATGGCCCTGCACCGCCCCAACAACAGTGGATTCGGCCAGGCATCGATCTGGTATGCAGAGTCGCCGGACCTGCTGCACTGGGGCCACCACAAGTGCATTGCCAGGCCGCGGCGCACGGTCTATGAATCGATGAAGATCGGCTCCGGCAGTGCCCCGATAAAGACAGATGAAGGTTGGCTTTGCATCTACCACGCCAAGGGTGATAATTCACGTTACAGCCTTTTCGGGATGCTCCTGGACCTGGAACAGCCCTGGAAAGTGATCAAGCGCAGTACAATGCCTCTGTTTGAACCTGAACTTGAATACGAAACCACAGGCTTCTTCGGCAATGTCGTGTTTACCAACGGCATTGTCATAAAAGACGGGCAGCTTTTCATGTATTACGGGTCTTCCGACGAAACAACCTGCCTGGCTGTGTCTTCAGTTGAGCAGATACTTTACGGATTATAAAAAGGGGAAAACCATGCCTCCAAAAAAACAATTAGACATCATTCACCGCTGGGAGGGAAACCCGGTTGTTAACATGGAAGACCTTTGGTTTCGGGCCGCGGACATCTGTAATGCCGGTGCGGTTAAGATGGCCGACACCTACCTGCTGCTGATAACTATCGAAAGTCTGAGGGGCCATAAAAGCTTGTATCTTGCCCGCAGCACGGATGGCCATTATTTTGAAGTAGATGATGAGCCTTTTATTAAACGTTCGGCAGATAAAGCATTTAAAAAGTATGAAGAAATTAGCGTCATGGACGGTCGGATCACCCCCTTTGAAGACACCTATTATATTACATACGTTGCTGAAAGCCAATATGGCTTTAGGATCGGATTGGCCCGCACAGATGCCTTCGAGGACGTCACGCGTCTTGGTCTTATCTCCGCGGTGGATACCAAAGGAGGAACACTTTTTCCGGAAAAAATCAACGGCCGATACGCCAGACTTGAGCGACCGTGGAGCGGGGGACGTATATGGATCAGTTACTCAGACGACCTTGTTTACTGGGGCGGTTTTAAGGCTTTGTTATCACCTAGACCCGGCTACTGGGACGCACACCGCGTGGGCGCTGCCGTGCCGCCAATCAGGCTCAAAGACGGTAGGTGGTTGCTGATATATTATGGCATCAAGGATACATCAGCCGGCCCTCTTTTTAGAATTGGCGCCGTGTTCCTGGACCCTGACAATCCGGCCAGGGTCCTTACCCGCACCAATGTTCCCATCCTGTCACCGCGCAAACCTTATGAGCGGATCGGAGATATCCCGAACCTGATTTTTTCCTGCGGGGCAATCCTGGAAGGTGATAAGCTGCTGCTGTACTATGGCGCTGCCGACAGCTGCATCTGCCTGGGCTCAACCACCATTGATAAAATCGAACAAGAGTGTGTGAAAAGCAAAGGAGACTTCTGATGATCAAGCGTCCCTCTTTGGGCCATGACATCCTCCAACGGTTTGAGGGCAATCCAATTATAACCCTGGAGGATATTCCGTTCAGATGCAATACTGTTTTTAACGGTACCGTGATCAAAAAAGGAAATCGATATTATCACCTCCTGAGAGTCGAAGGCCAGCAAGGATATTCGGTATTTGCTCTGGCAATAAGCCAAGATGGTTTGCATTTCACGGTTGAAGACCAACCGGTCATGGTGCCGGCACGTAAAGGTCCTTTTGCCAGATACGAAACTATGGGCATCGAAGACCCTCGCATCACTGAACTCGAAGGCGTTTATTATGTTATGTACACCGCATATTCAAAATACGGCCCTCGCATCGCCTTGGCAAAAACAGAGGATTTCTACCATTACAAACGTATTGCACTTGTATCCGAACCGGGTAACAAAGACGGAATACTCTTTCCTGAAAAGATAAACGGCGAGTATGTACGCCTGGACCGGCCGATCGGCAAAGAAATAGGGAGTATGTGGGTATCATATTCAAAGAATTTGGTTGACTGGGGAAAATCCGAACTTTTGATGACACCCCGACCCGGCCTGTGGGACAGCTTTCGAATCGGCGCCTCGGTTGCACCGATTAAGACAGAGCATGGATGGCTTGAGATCTATCATGGCGTAAAGATGACAACCGCCGGCCCCATCTATAAAATCGGCACTGTCCTACTAGATCTTGAACAGCCATACAAGGTTATAGCCAGGTGTGATGAACCGGCCCTGTCACCGCGCGAGGATTACGAAAGGATCGGTGACGTTGGCAATGTGGCTTTTGCATGCGGTGCTGTTGTGGAAAATTCCGGGGAGATCAAGGTGTATTATGGTGCCGCCGACACCTGTGTTTGTGTAGCCACAGCAGACTTTAAAGAACTTATCGCAATGACGCTGGTAGGAGAAAGCAGTTAACCCTTTGACTATTTAAAAGAAATTTTCGTCTTTATTTGGATGTCAATTTACGGTAAGCCTCTTCGATTTCCTTAAAGCGCTTTTCCGCCAGTTTGCGAAATTCTTCGCCTAAATGTTGAATCTTATCAGGGTGGTATTTGCCGGCGAGTTTGCGGTAGGCCTGTTTTATCTCTTCAGGGGAAGCGTCTCTTTCCACTTGCAGGACGGTATAAGGATCTTTGTGCCCGCGCGATTCAGCGGGCTGTGAATCCGCGCCGGCTGTTTCTTTTTCTGAATACTGCCGGTTGTAATAATTTTGGTAGCCGGGCTGCTTCTTTTTCTGGGCGTTTAAAAACCGCCACAGAAGCCACAAAACAATCAGATCATCGATCCAGCCCCAACCAATGGCAAAATCCGGGATGATATCATAAGGCATTAAGACATAAAGCAACGCCAGAAATGATAACAAATATTTAATCATGGGCGGCCTCAATCCGAGTCCGGATCTTTCATGAACAATTTCCAAGCTGTATGACTTACGCCTTGGATGCTATAAAACTCGGCTCGTGAAAAATACGGGTTAACCCAGAAAATGATCCTGGTGGCGGGCTTCGCCTTTTTGAGCTTTTAAGCGGCCGGTTGTGCCGCATTCAGGGCATTTTATCTCTGCCGGTACTTCACCAGCGGGGATCTCAATCATTGCTTTACATTTTGCACATCTAAGGGCCTTTTTCTTTTTCTCTTCTGGTTCAGCTGCCTTTGCGGGAGCGGGTGCCCCCCGGACATCGCTTCCCAAAAATGCCAAAACTGCCTGGCGCACACATTCTAAATCATCGTCCTCTCCTCCCAACTCTTTAAGCTTTTCATAATCAGCCGTGGGAATAACAATCTTGGTTTCGATTGTATGTGAATTTTCCAGGGCAGCGTTGAGTTCTTCCAGGGCCGTGGCAAGATTTGAGAATTTCATATCTCCGGCATCCATTTTTTCCTGTATCTTGCTTTTCAGATCCTCGACAGAACACCATTCACCTTCAAGGTTTATTTTGCCGGACTGCAAATCGATATCACTCATATATGTCCCCCTTTTCTTTTTGACTGAGCCAACAACTACCCGTATATTTCAAGCAAAATCGAAGGTAATCTTAGCAAATCTTTGTATTTTTGTCCATAAATATCATTGTTAACTCAATTGAGGGATAACGCTAAATTGCAAATTATCCGTTAATTGCAGGGTAAAATAGAATCTGCTTTGACGTTTCCCGTATCGTTATTTTTTTACGCTGACAAAGGCCAACAGATAAGCCGCTGTCCCGCAGGCTATAATTGTTGGAATGCCCAGACTGAGCGCGATTTGGGCGGCGGCAATTGATGCCAAAACCGAAGCGCAGCCGTTAGCCGCCCAGGCATAGGCCCGCTCGCCCGGACTTTTTAACAGATACCGCATACCCAGAGGGAAAGGCAGGCCCGCCAAAAGGCCCGCCGGGACCAGCAGCAGCATTGCTATCAAGTAGCGCATGATAATAGAAAGCCCGATTATGCGATGGATAATCAGATCAAGGCCGAAAAAAGTAAGGGCTAACACGACAATTAAGGCCGTCAGGGTTAACCGCAGGCTCTGTGGATCGATTCTCTGGGACCAGTATCCTCCCAATCCGGAAGAAGCCAGAACTCCGGCGAGCACCACCGTAAAACTGACCACCGGATCACCGAAAATAAAGATATATTTTTTGATAAAGAAGAGTTCGACGAACATGAAGCCTGCACCGACTGCCAAAAAATAAAGAATATTGGCAAAAGAAGGCCTCGGGCCTCCTTTGGGAATTGCAATCAGCGGAAGTCCCAGCAGGAGAGCCGCAACCACCAAGGCTTCGACAAAGATAACGGCAACGATAATTTCACCGGACATAAAGAGAGAATAAAATCTGCTTCCTGTAATTTTGTAAAGCGCTTTTAATCGGGACCATTTGAGAAATCTGCCGGGAAAGGGGCGGCTGTCGGTTTGAGGGGCTACGTCCAAGAGATATGTCTTAAAGTAGTCTCTTTCCGTTCCCAGGCGGTAGGCTTCAGCCAGCCGTTTGATTTCAAGGAAATGGAAAGGTTCCTCAAATATATTGAACCGGTTGGACTTGTTACGGGCAAGGTCTTGAAGGTAAACCAGGTCAAAGTTTCGGTTCCGGGCAAAATCTTTAAGCACTTTATTGTCCTGTAGAGACTGGATCGAAACAATCAGGGTAAAGGTGCTCCAGTTGCGAAGCATGGCGATGTGGTGTGCGGGCTTCTCGATGCCGATAGATCTGAGGCTTTCATATGCTGCCGCCCACATACGGATTGAATCTGACGGCGGAAGAAGCAGTTTGCGCGCAACAATAAGGATTCCGTCTTCTTTCAAGTGGTTCAGGTATTGTATGAACGATTCGATGGTAAACAGGTATTCTTGAGTGAGGGCGTCTGAACCGGGCAGGGAGGTTCCCCAGTTTTCCACGTGAATGATCCGAAAGCGTTGATCTGATCGGGCCAGAAAGGTGCGGGGATGTTGGTTTACGACGGAAACCCCGTAGTGGTCTCGAATCAAGCGGGCAATTTGAGGCTGCTCCTGAACGATGGTGATTTCTTCGGCGCCGGCGGCCATGGCCAAGGGAATACTCAGGCCGCCGCCGCCGTGCTGGATGAGGAGAATATTTTCAGGATTGGGGGCCAGCAGGTATCCTGCGTAGGGGAGTGTGAAATTGGCAAATCCTTCCTGTGCCGGAGGCGGCAGATTATAAAAAACAAAAGGATCGTCCCCGTCTTTTAAAGCCGCCCACTGTCGGGGCAGCCTGTCGGTATATTTAAGACTCAATCCCGGTGCGAAGCGGATATAGGGGCTTTTAACGCTGTCGATTCTGCCCCTTATGCCGGCCGTGGTTGCGATGATCCGAGTGTCGGGCAACTGGAGCATTTGGCTGACGGCTTTGTACGGCGAAGGTTTTACTTGGATCAGGCTGCCGGCGGCTAGAGCGATCAGGCCGGCAATCAGCAAAATTCCAAGACCGGATGCCTGCATAAAGAATCGTTTCTTGCGGGAGATGCTTGCCGTTGAAATCTGTTTTGCAGCAGGCTCAGATTTTGTCACAAATACTATTATCAAAGGGATGAGGGCCGTAAAGATAATAAGCCTGCCTTCGCCGAACAAGGGAAGAAGTGCAATCGGAAGAATCGCACCACAGGCCGAACCGACCATGCTGGCGCAGTAAACAAGACCGGTTTTTTCCGGAATATAAGCATAAGCAACCGCGACCAAGAGTCCGGTGAAGAAGAACGGCAGCGCTAAAAGAAGGTAGGCTGTCAGCAGGTAAAGCGTCTGAACCGGCTCCAAGGGCAGTTTGAAGTAATCGAGTGGAACCTGATTCAGAACGATAAAAGCAGTGATTGTACTGACACAATAGAGTATAATAACGGCTTTAATCCAATCGACAGTGGTAAATCTTTTGCCCCAGTCTTTTTGACGTGTATTCAGGATATTCAAAAATGTGCCGCTGGCTGCAAATCCAAAGAGGGCAATGCTGATGACCATAAAGGAAAGATGGTTCCATTGTGTAATAGAAAAAACCCTCGTAAGGAGCACTTCAAAAGTAAGCGCGGAGAGTGAGAGCAGGAAAACCGCTATAAATATCATGGGGAATCTTTCCGTGATTTTTTTGATGAGGAATTCGGGCTGAGGGCTTGGCCGGTCATGGGGACGAAGAGTACGCCGGTGATTTGCCGGACGGAATAGTCGTCTTTGTTTTTGGTGACAAGGGAAAGGTTTTGATAGGAGAACGGGTTGCCCAGGGGCAGAATGAGTCTCCCGCGGTCTTTAAGCTGCTTAAGAAGTGGCGGCGGAATGTGGTCGACAGCGGCGGTGATCATGATGCCGTCAAAGGGTGCTGCTTCAGCCCAACCGAAGTAGCCGTCGCCACGGCGGATTTGGACGTTATTAAAATCCATTGACTGCAATAATTTGTCGGCCTTTTTGAAAAGTTTTTCCTTGATTTCGATGGTGTAGACTTCTTTGGCGGTCTTGGCAAGAATTGCAGCTTGATAACCGGAACCGGTACCGATTTCCAGAACGCGCTCACCTCCTTTGAGTTGCAGGCTTTCCGTCATGAGAGCGACGATATAGGGCTGTGAAATAGTCTGCCCCTGACCGATGGGAAGAGGATGGTCATCGTAGGCCTTGTTGATAAGCTCTGCGGGTACAAAAAGATGCCGGGGTATTAGAGCCATGGCGCTGAGGACTTTTTGATTTGAAATGCCGCGCCTACGTATCTGATAATCGACCATTTTTTTTCTGGCCTTCTGGTATTTGGGAGTATCTCCCGGCCTTGCGGATATAAAGAGCACAAGGCAAAGTGTGCAGATCAAAACGGTAAGGAAGGACCTTTTCATGGTGCGACTCCTGTTATGGGTGGGCACTAATTAAGGTAGAATAATGTCTTTTAAAGGGCAAATCAACAACCTTTTTATTGCAGGCCGGATTCTCGAGCTTATTGAATTTAGCTTGAAGTTTTCATGTTTTCATCATATAGTGCGCGGCTAAATAGATCGGGTCAAACATATTAAAGTCAACACTAATTTTTTTCATGTTTTCGTACTTTCGTGTTTTCGTGATAAATAATCTTTTTCTTTTCCGGTTTATCCGGGTTGATATCAATGAGGTAAAAGATGCCGGACAGATTACCCGAGGCCTTTTACAATTGGTTGGTGGAACTGCGCCGCTGGTTTCACCGATTCCCCGAACCGGCCTACAGGGAAAAAAAGACCGCCGCCAAAATTTGTGAAGTACTTGACTCTCTCGGCATCCCCTTTCAAGCAGGTATCGGAAAAACCGGTATAGTGGCAAAACTCAACGCCCAACGCAGCGGACCGGTCGTGGCCTTTCGATGCGACATGGATGCCTTGCCCTTGGAAGAGGCCCATGAAGTCCCTTATAAATCGCAACATCAAGGCTGCATGCATGCCTGCGGCCACGACGGTCATATGACCATCGCCCTGGGGGTGATTCGATGGCTGCTGGAAAAGGACTGGCCTCAGAAAGGTTCGGGGGCCATTATTTTTATCTTTCAACCTGCGGAAGAAGGCGGCGCAGGTGCAAAGGCTATGCTGGAAACCGGTGTTTTCGACTCGCTGCCAATAGAAGCCGTCTTTGCGGGCCACCTTTATCCTGAACTCGCTGCCGGTGATATCGGCATAGCTCCGAAAATAAGCAACGCTGCCGCAGATACCCTCACCATCCGGCTGCAAGGCAGGGGCGGTCACGGCGCCCACCCCCATCAATGTAAAGATCCCATTGTTGCGGGAGCGCATCTGGTAACCCAACTTCAAACTCTCATCAGCCGGGAGCTGCCGCCACTCGAAAGTGCCGTGCTCACTATTGGACGCTTTGAGGCCGGAACAGCATCAAATATCATACCCGAAGAAGCATTCCTGGAGGGGACTCTAAGAACCTTGAGCCCTGAAATACGGGAAAAGATTATCATGCGGCTTCAGCAAATGGCAAAAGGTTTGGAATTGTCGCACAATGTTGCCGCAACCCTTCAGATTACTCCGGGATATCCGGTACTGGTTAATGATCCCAAGCTTGTAAAGCACACGCAGGATGTTGCCGGAGAAGTGTTGGGAGGCGACCATGTCCATTCTCTGCAACCCAGAATGGGAGCCGAGGATTTTGCCTATTTTTGTGAAAAGTGGGGCGGTATAATGGTAGGAATTGGTTGCCACGATCCTAGTAAGGGAATGCAGCATGGTCTGCACTCGCCGTATTTTGACTTTGACGAAACCGTGCTGGATATAGGGACCCGACTCTTCGGTCAAGTCCTTACGCGATATCTGGAAAAATCATTGGCTACGAGCACTTAAGCCTCATTTGATGTTAGTTCTGGAGCAAAAAACCGTGTTTCAGGGTTGCAGGACGGGTCATGGATTCGGATATTTCACTCAGGCGTGCCAGGTTTTGACGATTTACCTCGACCCCCAGACCAGGGCCGGTTAGAGGCCCGGCTTTACCGCCTGATCCAAAAGAGACATTTTCGCGGGTAATATTTTCTTTGAGCAAGAATTCATCATAAGAACCTTCATAGTAAACGGCATCGCCGCAGAGCAAACAGAGCAATCTGCCGGCAGCGGATAGAATCCCGGACTCGCCCAGATGACAGCCGATCTGGAAAAGAATCCCTTTGGCCCGCAGGTCGTCGATCATCTTGAGTGAATTCCGAATGCCGCCGCATTTGGACAGTCTGACGTTTACCATTTCATAATGGCCTTGTGCTGAAATTCGTTCCACGTCCTTTAAAGTGCAAACCGACTCATCGGCCATCAGGGTCACACCGGAAGACTTCATAACGCCGGCGAAATCGGCCAAATCCGGATCATCCGGCATCATAGGCTGTTCCAGAACCTTAACCTTGTATCTGTTGATCAAAGAGACGTGCCGGCTGGCCAGGTTAAGATCCCAAACACCGTTTACGTCTATCTTTAGATCGTAATCCTCGCCAAACATCTGGCGGACGGCTGCTATATTTTCTTTATTTTGTTTGTAATTTTTCCCCATTTTCAATTTTAGCTTGTTGATTTTCATTTTTTTGGCCATCCGGCCGAAGTCTATGGTGCATTGTTTATCGCCCAGGGGAATCGCAGAACCATAATAAACCGTGCCGGTATAAAAATCATGGGGAAAATATTCGATAACAGGTCTGCTTTGGCTTTTGCCTAAAGCGTCCAGCAGCGCTGTTTCGACGGCGCAAATTGCAGAATTGTGATCTTTACTATTGGAAAGAGTGTCGATAAAATCCCATATTTGAGAGGCATCGTTCAAATCCCAGGGGAAATTATCATGCTGCGTGAAACGCCAAATACTCTCAGCGACACCTTCTTGTGATTCTCCGGTAACGTAAGATCTGGGTGCGCCTTCTCCGTATCCTTTTATTTTGTCCTGTTCGGCAATTATTTCGACAATAACGTTTTTGGCTGAAGATCTTTTCCTTAAGGAATGAGAAAAATCGAATGAAAAAGGGAGCTTTATCTGATGTACTCTGACCTTGTTAATTTGCATTATCTTGCGCTCATATCCGTCCCGTGTGATTCATAATATACAAATGCCCGTCAATAAACTTTGCCAAGGGAAGGTTCGGGCAGCGGGAGCGCCGGCCGAGCTTCAAGCCCTGTCCCGGCGGGCGCAAATATATCGAGTACCGGATATTTTTTCCACTGATACCATCCTTCCGGGTGTTTGTATATATAATGTTCCATAAATTTTAATACCAAAGCTCCAATAGGCATGTCTTGGGACCGCTGAGACTGTTTGGCCATTTCTTCCTGTGAAGTTGCGATGAAGTTGTATCGATGGTTATGATCTCTGTGCATCACGCCAAAAACCACGGCCGCGCGGCACCGTCTGGTTATAATGTCTATGGTCCTGTCCAGCAGGACCGGTTTTCCCAGAAAAGAAATGCAATCGTTTCGGCCTGGTTTCCAATAATCGATTTCGTCGCATTGAGTGATAACGATGCGGTTTTCTTTTAGGTGTTCAAATACGGCTTTCATGATATTGGGGGTATTGTCTGCGTCAATGATTTTTACTGAAGCCTTTGTTGCTTGCTGTATTGATTTGTTACGCAAATCTTTTGTTTTGAATTTCGCGACAATAGTGACCTGATAATTCTTGGCCCATAAAAAAGCCGGAATGAGTTCGACCCCCCCGTAATGTCCTGTAACCAACAGTACACCCTTACCTCTGGAAAGCCCTTGTTTTATGGCTATCATGCCTTCACTTTTAATATGTGTTTCGACAAAAGTTTTCCGTATTGCAGGATTGCAGTAGACGTTAAATATTTTTTCATAGTAATGGGATAATATCCCTCGAAAAATGCTCCGTGTAATAGCTCTTATTTCAGATCTGTTTTTACGATCCGCAAAAACGGCATTAACAGCCGTTTTGATTTTCCAATTTTCTTTTCTATTAAAGAAAAAATACAATTTCCCCAGGATACTTAGGTAAAAGAAGGTGACTCTCCACCCCAGTTTTTTGAATATATAAATGTTAAAACGCCATTGCAAAAAAGAACTTAAATTTATCTTCATAACAAGCCTTCCCCCCTATGCTCCTTTATGATTACATCCAAAAAGCACCGAGATTGCATAAAATAAGAAAAATTTGGGACAAAAAATAATCTTTAAATTTTCATTAAAATGGTGTGGTCATGAGTAGAGCGGCTTCGGAGTCGTCAATGAGCACAATTGTGCACATAATTTTGCTCATTAAAATCTATTAGTTATAATTAATAATGAAGCAGCATTTCTGCTGCCGGTATTCTATTTTGTAAAAAATGTCAATAGCATATTGAAAACATTAAACTATATGGTCAAAAAAGATTGATGATATTTGCTCGCATAGAGCACTGCCGGCGAGTTTTTTTCAAGACTTCTTGAAACTGAAAAACTTGACATATATTTGAAATATCAGGCAAATAGTGGTTGAAAAGGTCTGTGCATACCGTGATAAAAAGGTTGACATTTTTGTTCCGGTCTGTTCCGCTATAATCATCTTTAAACAGTACCAAATGGGGGAAAATTGGTTCCACATTGAAAAATTTAAAATAAGTAGTTATAAAGTTATAAATAGGATTAGTGACCAAAATGTTGATGAATAAAGATATAAGTTGCGCAAATTTTATAGGACTGCTGGGTTACCTGCGGGAGCATTATGGAGATGATGGGGTTCGGCAGGTTTTTAGCGGCCTGGTTAATAATGAAAGATATCTTGTTGCGGATAATGCAAACCCGTCAAGGCTGACACCGATCCAAAAATACCACTTAACTGACCCCGCCTACTGGGTTTCTAATGAATTCTCCCTGGCTTTGTTTGCAAATGCTAAGAACGTTGTTGGTGATTCAAGCTCCCTTATTAAAGTGGGCGAAAAGGCTGCCATCGGACATTTTTCCAAGAGCAGCCTTTTTGTAAGCAGAATATGCAGCAGCAAATATGTTTGTAAGCAGGCCGCAAAGCTCAATGCACGCTTCAACAGAACAAAGGAGGTAAAACTTTTTGAATTAACAGACAATTCAGCTATATTCGAACTCCATTACCGTCCCAATCTTCGACCAACAAAAGATATCTGCAACTGGAACATTGGAATATATACAGGTATAGCTAAAATAACAGGGGCAACAGATGTTAAATGTGAGGAAACCAAATGCGTAGTTGATGGTGACGAGTATTGCGCCTTTGATATGACCTGGAAGAAAAAGCCAAATCTATTTAAACGCATGCTCAGATGGGTTTTAAGGATCATCAGTAAGGATCTGGTAGTTGACTATGAGGTTACGGTTAAAGACAGAGATCAACTGATAGGCAATCTTATTCAATCTGAAGAAAGATATAGGGCCTTAACCGATCAATCCTTAACTGGAATATTCATCCACCATGACGGAGTACTTGCGTATGTAAATGATTGCCTATCACAGATGATGAACTATTCTCCGGAGGAAATGATCGGGAAAAAGTTTTGGGATTTTGTGCACCCTGAAGATCGTAAGATGGTCAAAGAAAGAGAGATGGCCAGAGCCAGGGGTGTCAATCATTCAACAAATTACGAGTTTCGAGCCTTACAAAAAAGCGGCGAACTGCTATGGTTAGAAATTTTTGCTACAATTATCAATTACAATGGGCAAGAGGCTTGTATGGGAAATGTGATAAATTTAACCGCCAAGAAGCAGGCCGAGGAGGCGCTGGGGGAGAGCGAAGAGAAATATCGAACGGTACTCGAGAGCATCGAAGATGGCTATTATGAGGTGGATATGGACGGAAACTTTACCTTTTTCAATAGTTCGATGTGCAATATACTTGGTTATTCAAAAGACGAATTAATCGGCATGAAACACCGACAGGTCATGGACGCAGAAACTGCCGATAAAATTTATCAAGCCTTAAAGGAAATTTACCAGTCAGGTAAAACTACAAAAACGATTAATTCTGAACTTATCAGAAAGGACGGTTCTAAGGTTTTCGTTGAGTCTTTGGCATCTTTAATAAGAGATTCAAATAATCAAGCCATTGGATTCCGGGGTATTGCCAGAGATATAACTGAACGAAAGCTTGCTGAAAAACAAAGAAAGGAACTTGAAGCGCAACTCCTTCAAGCTCACAAGATGGAATCAGTTGGCACTTTGGCGGGCGGAATTGCGCACGACTTCAACAACCTCCTTATGGGCATCCAGGGACAGGCCTCTTTGATGTTAATGGATAAGGACCCTACCTGCCCGGATTTTGAAAATCTGAAAGGCATAGAAGAATATGTTCAAAATGCAGCAGATCTTACCAAACAGCTTCTGGGTTTTGTCAAGAGCGGAAAATATGAGGTCAAACCCACAGACTTAAACGATCTTGTTAAAAGACAAAACCGTATGTTTGGCCGTACTAGAAAGGAGATCACTATTCGTGGAAAATATGAACATAATCTTTGGGCGGCAGAGGTCGATCAGAGCCAGATAGAACAGGTACTGTTGAACTTATATGTTAATGCCTGGCAGTCGATGCCCGGAGGTGGCAATATTTACATCCAAACAGAAAATGTAAGTCTTGACGAGCATTACACCAAGCCCTTTGAAATGAAACCTGGAAAATATGTAAAGCTCTCCGTAACCGACACCGGGATTGGCATGGACAAGACGACCCGGCAAAGGATATTTGATCCATTCTTTACAACAAAAGAAATGGGCAGGGGTACAGGTTTAGGATTAGCTTCTGTATATGGGATTGTCAAGAATCATGGCGGCTTCATAAATGTCTATAGCGAAAAGGGCAAGGGGGCAACCTTTACCATCCATCTCCCAGCCACAGAAAAGGAGATTATGGCAAAGAAAGAAATAGAAAAAGACATATTAAAAGGGTCTGGAACAGTTCTCCTGGTGGATGATGAGGAAATGATTATTGACGTTAGCGAGCGGTTGCTGGAGAAACTAGGCTATAAGGTTTTGATAGCCGGGAGTGGGAATGAGGCCTTAAAGATATATAACAAAAATCGAGACAAGATTGATATGGTCATCCTGGATATGATTATGCCGGAGATGGACGGTGGCGAAACGTATGATATGCTCAGGGAAATCAATCACAAAATCAAGGTGCTGCTTTCAAGTGGTTATAGTATCAATGGTCAGGCCACAGAGATACTGGACCGGGGTTGCGATGCTTTTATCCAGAAACCTTTCAATATTAGGGATCTGTCAGAGAAACTAAAGGAGATTTTTGACAAAGCCAAAGGCTAAAATTCCTATCCCCATAGCCCCGAATTGACGGGATCTCCGCTGCGGGGCATCCTCGACTTTCGCTCAATTGAGGTTTAACGTTAGGCGGAATGAGATACCGGAAGCGTCAGTGTAAACGTTGTCCCTTTTTTAACTTTGCTTTTTACATCTATGGTCCCACCGTGATCCTGCATGTTCTGATGGGCGATAAATAGTCCGAGCCCGGTACCGCTGTGCATAGTACTCTTGTGTTTAGTGGTAAAATAAGGATCAAAAATTTTGTCGATAATATCTTGAGGAATCCCTGAACCGTTATCTTTGATCTCTATTCGAATCATGGCCGGCTTTCCCTGCTCGTTATCGTTTCGGGTCGCAAGTCTGATCCTCCCCCCCTCAGGAGTAATTTCGACCGCATTTGAAAGGAGATTTAGAATAACCTGTTTCATCTTTTCGGCATCCATCCAGACCAGATCGACAGCAGGGTCGAATTGGCGGATGACATCAATATTTTTGGCGTTACTCTGCGGTGAAACCAGCAGTATCATCTTTTCAATCAGCTCGTGAAGATTACTAAATTCAAAATGTGATTCTTTCTTTTTGACCAGATCCAGCAGTTCCGCGATGAGGTTATTCACCCGCGTGGTCTCTTCCAGTGCAATTTTATAAAAATCATTTCTGAATTCTTCGTCATTGTATTTGCTGGGAAACATCTGTAAAAATGTGCCGATTGCGGTCATGGGATTCTTGATTTCATGGGCCAGTCTGGCGGCCAGGTTCCCCAAAAAAGAGAATTTTTCCGTACGGCTAAGCAGGGCTTTCGATCGTTTGAGTTCCTGCATCTGCTCCTGGAGTCTGCTGTAAAGCCTTGCGTTTTCAATGGCAATGGCGATCTGGGGCGCAAAGACTTCCAGCGTTTCCCGGGTTTCTTTGGGCACACCTCTTTCATCAACCGCATCCGTGGCGATAACCCCGATCACCTTGGAGCGGGTGATAAGGGGAACGACGTATACCGAAGCAGGTTTTCCATAAGTTAACATAATATTTTCTTTTCTCAGGCTTGAACTTTCTACTTCAGGTACATACTCCGGTAGCCCTGTAACGACAACCCTTGCAAGGATATTACTCACCCGCTCAAGCGGAACTCTGTAATTTTTCATTTCCTCCGGAACTTCGTTTTTAAAATCCAAACCATGAAGATATTCGAGATACCCTTCCTCCTCATTTACGAGCATAATTGCGGCACGGTTGATTTGGCAAACGTTGGACAGAATGTTCATGATAACGGTAAGGAGTTGTTCCAGGTTAAGTACTGAAAGAATCGCCTTTCCCGTATCCTGTATGGCTAAGAGCTGTTTGATTTTTTGATTCAGCTCTATGTTCAGCCGATAGACCTCCTCATATTTTTTCTCTATAAGCTCTTTATCCTTCTCCATTTCCACCAATGTTTCCATCAGAACGGATTTTGGCTTAAAAAACCGTGACACAAACTCCTGTAATCTGTTATTGGTATTCCATTTTATATGGTATTCACAGTATGGGGCGCCTTCAAAGTAACATTTTTTCTCATTAAAGTTGAGCGGCTCTGCTCCCCATGCCGTTGATATAAAAGTGTAAACACCTTGATTGTACAGGCAAAGATCTCTGGATGAATCCATCCCGGGATTCCAGTGTAACCTAAGAATGGCGCTGTTCTTTTTCAGTACAACCAGTTCCACTTTCTTGTTTCTGTTCCATTTGGCATTTATCCTTTGAATATTTTTGAGAACTCTATGATGCGACCCGAAAACTTTTACAATTAAAGCTCTAATACCCAGATCGGTCTTTTCAACAGCGTATTGGCCAATTTTATAGGCTGCCATCTCGTCATTGAGAATTCGTCTGGCCCTTTCATATAGTTTGGAAACTACGGTACAGGAAATCCAATTGTGTGGATCTGTTAAGAAGCGTTCAGGGTCTTGGAGAGCATCAATTTCAGGGTCCAGGTTCTCCAAAAGTTCTGCATAATCGCCGGCATTGTGTTCCTTTACATAAGCCAAAACAGCCTTGGAATTAATACAATTGGTTTCTTTTTTCATAATTTAAGCCTGAATGATAATGACAAGTTTGAGGGTTTCTAATTAGTGTCCATCCATAAATGGCCCTTTTTGCCCTGCTCGGCGTTCTCTCTCCGAGGCGTAGGGCTCTACCCTCCGGCCTGTAAGCCCTACGGGCTGGAAGCGGAGCCGGAGGCCGCGGGTTTCCGGCTGCGGCGTACAGGCGTACGCCTTCCTGTCCCGCTTTG
>NZ_JAZFTO010000224.1:0-5615 GCF_036446775.1 Candidatus Desulfatibia sp. | reverse complement strand
AGTTTAGTCTGTGTGTGTCCGCGTGGGTCTGTGGCTAATTTATAAAGTACAATAGTTCCTACCTACCCAGTATAAATGGCCCAAAAGGGATTTAACAAAGCCCCGATGGCGGGATGTCCGCTTCGCTACCACAGGCGGGGCGGACGGGGTGAATTTAATTGGTTCGATTTGCTGTTTAGGCCTTCGTTCTGTCCCGCGTCTGAATAGAATTATTGATGGTTTGCTTTCGTTACGCAGTGCCAAGAGGGTTCCAAAATCAGTATCAGCAGAGATGATAATGCGATTCTCTGCTGCAGCTCTGTCAAAAATTTCTTCATCATTAGCAGCCTGTAACCCATAGTCACGCACATGTGCCGCATCATGCCCGGATTGCCTTAAACTTTCTGCAATAAAAGGTGACAGAGCATTATCTACCAAAAACTTCATACTGCTGTTACCAACGGAAGTTCGCGCTCACGTACTGCTTCAGCAGCATACCGCAATGACTCGCGGATGTCGTCGTGCTCCAAATCTGGATAGGCTTCGAAAATCTCTTTTTCAGTCATTCCGTCTGAAACCATACCCACAACCGTTGCAACAGGGATTCGTAGTCCACGAATACAAGGTACTCCATCCATTTGGTTGGGATTGACAGTAATTCTTGTAAATTTCATGAGACCACCTCTTAAAAATTAAAACTCGAATTAGGTCAAATCGAGCATCAGTTTATAAGCATCCTGGATGTTTTCTTTTAGCTCTTCTAAGGTTTCTCATTGGCTGAATATGCTTGGCACTTCAACAAGCCGACCAACAAACCATCCATCATCTTCCCAGTATTCTAAAGTTAATTTTGTCATTCTAAAAATTCCTCCGACTTATTGTTTGCCTAAACCGGGGGCTCTGTGAGTGAAGTTTAGCAAAGCACAAATTCAAAGTCCTCATCTGCCTTTTGCAACCACTCACTAATAACACGGGGATCAGCCATACAAAATCCGGCCTTCGCTTATAATGGCTTTAATGAAAGGATCTTCTAATTTAATTCGCTCCTCGAACTCATCGGAACGGTAAACGAGCATATCGGCTGCGATATTTCGATCGATTAATTCATCCAGTTCTCGCATTCTGGCCAGGCCTTGCGGCGGGACATCATCTTTTATAATAAGAAAATCTAAGTCATTAACTTTGTCATATTCCCCTCGGCCGGCAGACCCAAACAAGATGATTTTCAGCAGGTTATACTTCCGGATGATTTGGTCCGTGATATTTTTAATTTCTGATGTAATTTCCTTGTGTTCCATAAAAGTCTAAATAGCATCTATTTATTAAAAATGCAAGCTTGGGTCACTTGCGCTTGCGGGATCCTTGGGGACGCCCTTGACCCCGATTAAATAGGATGGGGCATTTAATTGGGCAGGCCCCGGTTAAATAAGGTCAATTACGATTTAACCCCGATGGAATAACAACCAAAACTTAATTCCATTGGGCAGGCCCCGATGGAATAACGACCCCAAGTGCATTCCACCCCAGATAAATACGCTACGCTGTCCTTCGGTCCCGGTGAAACAAAAGAAAACGAATGGTTTCACTGGATAAAAATTGAACAGGGCAGGTTGGGCAGGTTGGGCAGGCTGGGCATGCTAAGGGCTCGCGCAAAAATAACTTCACATTTTTACATCTCAGCTTCAGCCCATCTTTGGCTGATACCTCACTCGCACCCGATCTTATAAAATTGGCCGCGAAATAGCCAGCTATTCCTGTGGTTTTGCTCTCTCGGATCAGCCAAACCTGAACCAAATCTGAGCGCCAATTCTGCGAAGTTATTTTTGCGCGAACCCTAAGGTGCATTTTTTCATATTTCCACTTTTCTCTCACCAAAGAAACTTCTCCTTTTAATGGATTCATCAAAGCGCTTCTCTTCTTCTTCTGTCAGGTCAGAAAGTAGGCCAGCGCATGCTAAAATCTTTTCCTTTTCTGCCTTCCCTTCCACTGTAATTGTTACACGCAATTTACTCCCTTTATCTATCTTCAGCTTATTAATTATCTTCTTCGGAATATAAAGGTGTCCATCTTCCAGTAACTTTCCGGTATATTCTTCTTGCATAGGTTGTCTCCTCCAAGCAAATTCCAATCGGATTTCGGGTGGAAGCATACACTACAAAAATCCAATTGTCAATCGGGCAACTTTGGGACATCATAGGGAGTCTGGGACATCCATAAACAAGTAAATAACCATCCTCAGCTTTTAGATATTTCAATAAAATCGTGTTGTGATTTTATGAAACGCGGCTACGCCGCTTTGTTTGGTGAAAGGTTAAAGGTGAATTAATGGGGTCACATCTTGATTAGTGATTATAAACGAAATATTATGTCAAAAGAAGACCTTAGACAGGATGAACAGGATTTTCAGGATATTTTTGTTTTTTGGAACCTTGGGGACGCCCTTGGCCCCGGTTAAATCCCCTTGCTGGGGGTCTGCCACGCAGAATTTAACCCCGATGGAATAACAACCAAAACTTAATTCCATAGGGCCCCGCTAGCGGGATGTCCGCTTCGCTACCACAAGCGGGGTAAAGATTTTTTATTGTTATCCCTTTCCTGCCTCCGGCTCCGCTTCCAGCCCGTAGGGCCTACAGGCCGGAGGGTAGAGCCTACGCCTCGGAGAGATGAAAGGAATAACACTCAATCCGCCTGTCGGCGGAGGGCATCATTGGGGGTGAGGACTCATAATTGCTGTTTTTACAAAACTTCAAGGATGGATTAAAAAAGCAAAACCACTATTCGCCAATACTGTTTAAAAATTTTTCGACAACTTCGCTGGAATACCAGCGTCCCTTTTGGATCATCTTATCAAGTATCGGGGAAACCTCCCCAATTACTCCACGTGCTTTTGCCGTTTTTAAAATCGAAAGGGTTCGCATTACAGGGAGGTCAAAATGCTTTGCGATTTGATACCCGATGTTTTCGTCGATAATAACGACATCTGCTTTCAGCTCTTTGGCTAAAACAATGACTTCTGATTCACCCCTGTCAAGATCCTTCTCGAGGAACTGTACAAGGTCTTTGTTTTGAACTGAGATGACTTCAACCCAGTCACTATCACTGAAGTCTGACCCTGGTTTTTCAAGGGCTCTTAATTCAATATCGACTGCCTTCGGAATAACAATGTGCTGAAAAAGAACCTGCAGGATAAATTCATGCGAGACCGAACTCAGGCTAATGATCGGAGTGGCGTTTACGATGACAAGCTTAGATGCCATTTAGAATCTTTTCCAACTGGTCAGAATCTTTATTTATTTCGGCAAGTTCATCGGCAGAATAATGGAAAATCGGTTCTCCGTTGTACCTAAGCAGGTCAATAAACTCGAAACGGGTCAACCCGGCCAGCGCCGAGGATTTACCTAAAGAAAGAATGCGCTTCTTATAATATCGGATTGCAGCTTGTTCCCTGATATCTTTCTCAACATCTTCGAGAGGCTTATTGAGATTCATAAGCAGTTCACGGGGAACCTTCATTTTTATTTCATATGTTTCCATTTCGATTATCCTTTGGGGTGAAAGGTGTTGCAACTATAATAAACTATCCCATAAAATGCTTTTTGGGTCAAGTCCCAGATAATATGAAACGGGCTGACACAAAATGTGATATAATCATCACGCCCGAAATTAAAATTAAATTAATGAAAGGAGTGTCAGCCCATGAGGAAAATAGCACATCTGGGAGTCGATTACCATGCTAAAACCGTCACCATCACTGTTTATATCAACGATGAGGGTTTTTACGAAACAGTCCGTTTTAAAAACATTCTCAAGTTTCGCACCCTCTAATGCGGGTTTGCGATATATAATTACTTCTTTTACTTCTATACCGGATTTAGGGGACGTTCGTGCGGGGCGTGCACAGCGTTTTTCTCTTGTAAAAAGATATAAAGGCGACCAGGGTTCAGGGTTGCGAGTTACAAGTTTCGGGAACGAAGGGCTGAGAATTGAGTAACAAGGGGTAACGCTTTTGGTATCATTTGCACCCAAGGTAACCGCAGATCCTTTTCCTGACCATATTGAAGGCTGTGTTGTTAAGACTTCCGTAATGCCTTACTATAATCGATCCACTTAGCGTAAAGAGCTTGTCACAGCGAATCCAGCTCCGGCGAGGCAAATCCCCGGTGCTCATTGAGGCATTATCAATTGCTACCGCAAATTCAGGCGTGGGCACCGAAGTCACAGCAGCGCAAATAAAGTCTCCATGCCGATCCTGATGAGTCATGACCAGGACGGGCCGCCTCTTTTCTGTTTTCAGATCCGAATAGGGAAAAGGAATACCTACCAGGTCGTCGGGACTATAGCTCATTCCAGACATCATCCTCTTTGTTTTCCCAAATCCGTTTCATTACCGGCACCTGAGCTTTTTTCAGTTCTTCAACACCTGCATCCTGCTGGGCATGAATTCGCTCGATAAACTTGAGCACCTCTTTTGCCAACGGCTCCGGGAGATCCCTGGCCTTTTCACAAATTTTATCTGCCACATTCATACTTCACCATTTAATAATTTTTCCGGATTTCATTTCAAAGGATGACACAACACGTCACAAAATTCAATATTTCTTCAAAGGAGAACCTTGGGGACATCCTGCGGATTGCGGTGACTTGCGGGACACCCCTTAAATTATAAGTTTCTCATTGCAGACGGCTGGCCATTTGTTATTAGTCAGTGGTCATTGGGTTAAAAAGCACAGGGCAAAGAGCAAGGAGCAAAGAGCAGAGAGCAGAGAGCGAAGAGCAGAGAGCTTGGAGCAGAGAGTCACGATTGCTCATTCTCCGCTACTTAGAATAAGCCGCATCCTGTGCCTTTTAGGTTCTACCGTACAAAAATATTTCCGCAATTTCTCTTCACTATGTTTTTCAAATACAAGGGTAAGCTCGGAATGGACCTTTTCTATCGTCTCGGGCATAATGCGCAGAAGAATCACCCCTGCTGAAGGAACCTCCCCAAGAAAAACCAGAGATCCAAAATCGGTATCCCGGGTGACTAAAAGACGCTTATCCCTTTTTGCTTCAGTCAACAACTCGCGATCTGATGCTCTGGCCATACCGATTTCGCTCGCTGTGACCAACGTCGTGGCCCAAAGCTTTTATCAGATCAACAGTTGCCTTCCAGACATCCTGATCTGCGAGAAATCGCATCTATACTGCACCTATATGCACTTCCTCATGTTTGACGAGGTCGGTAGCGTACTTAGCACAGGATTTGACGTCTTCAATGTCCAAATCAGGATAATACCTCTCGACAATTTCTTTGAATGTTATACCTTCCTGAATTAACTCGAGCACGTTTTCAACGGGAATTCTTGTGCCAGCGACGCATGGCTTTCCGAAATGGACGTGCGGGGAGATTACTATCCGATCCTTATATTCTTTCTTGGTTTTCATGTATTGACTCCTTAGACTAATGGAGGACGTTGCTATCTATCTGCGTTGCTCCAATATCCCCCAAATTCCTTTATCACAGCATTCATCAGCCAGAAATTTCATAATGTTAGGGTCAATAGTAATTCTTTCATGCTTTTTCATAATTCACCTGCCTGATTTTGGGGACAGTTATTCATTTTTCCAACCCTTTTCATTAACGATATTTCTATTCT
>NZ_JAZFTO010000223.1:0-3147 GCF_036446775.1 Candidatus Desulfatibia sp. | reverse complement strand
AAGGCAGACATCATGAATTCGTTAACGCCCCCAAATTACCTGCCTGAAAAGGGTGGCGACGGAACGCTGAATTATTGATAATGTTGTAGGCCCAAGCGGCCCCAATAAAACGCAGCTTTCCGGGTCGGGTAAATTTGGATTGTTAGGCGGCTTTTCATACATAAATCAGCGGTGAGGAGGAACACTATCTCCTCGCCGCCTGCTCTCCCTTCACTTCATCAGAAGCTAACCACACTTGACTCAGAAACCAAGTTGGCAAACCCGATCATATCGATGAACGAGGCGTTCAAGGTCTTTAGGTCTTCTTCGGTCACCCCACGGGCGACGGAGCAAGCCCCTCAAACATATACCGGAACATTCCCTTTGACCACCGTCTCGATCAACTCAGAGAGAGGCGGGAAACCGACACCATGAACACTCTTGGCAATCACATCCTTTGCCAAATATACGGCCTCCCCAATAAGAACGATACAAACTTCCTTATCGGCACCAAGAGCCCCTACGGCGGTAATAAAAGCTGCGGTGCTCTTGGTCTGATCGTCTGTCGCGTGCGTTGTAACCGCTAGAATCTTGCTCATTTTTATCTCCTTTATTTGCTACTGCTAATGGTTATACTGATGACTGAATCTCTGTTTATTAGAATCCTCCATTTACACCTCCTTTCTTTCACTAAGATTTCCGAATGATGAAACGGAAAACAGGCTTATCTCCATCAACCAGTTCACACTGATATCCGAGTTTTTGCATAAGCTGCGGAATTGTCTGTTGCGCCGGATAGTAGTCGGTGATGACCTCAAGTATCTCACCCGCGGCCATCTCGTTGAGGGCCAAACGCGGTTCGAACGTTGGGTAGGGACACACCTTTCCTCGGAGATCCAGGCAACGGTCAACCTTTGCTATGCCCATGATATACCTTCTCTCCCGACAAGTTAATGGTTTTACCGAATAAAGAAAGCATTAAATGTTTAAACTCTAAGAGGGCGGGAGCACCCCCCGCACCACCGTTTTAAAAACTATTAATTAATCGCATTAAACCACCAGCTCTGCTGGTGTGATCCTAATAGGCTCTGCCGGTCAGGCATGCTATACCCCTTCCCGAGGGCCCCGAAAGGGCAGGTCGGGAAGGAGTTAGCATGAGAGATTATAAGAGCTTAGCACACGTGAGATGGGAATGTAAATTCCATATTGTTTGGGTACCAAAATATCGAAGAAAAAAGCTTTATGGTAAAGTTCGACGTAGGTTCGGTGAGATCACCAGAGATTTATGTAGACAAAAAGGTGTTGAACTCATCGAAGGGCATGCAAAATCAGACCACGTACATTTGTGCTTAAGTTTTCCACCAAAGTACAGTATAGCCTATGTTGTGGGTTTTCTGAAGGGAAAAAGCGCCATTCGGTTGCATCGAGAATTTCCCAGCAAAGAAAGGGGTTCAAAGCATTTCTGGATACGAGGTTACTTTGTTAGCACAGTAGGTTTGGACGAGAAAAAAGTTCGAGAATACATTCGTGACCAGGAAAAAGCTGATAAACAACAGATGGAGTTTGATTTCGAATAGACCTATGGCCCCTTCCAGGGGCCCTCCTCAGGCCACCAGTTCTACTGGTGGTTATGACTTACTTTTTTTCACTATACAAGGCGGACAGGCTCCATATCTGACCATTTGCTCCCCTTTATTGCGGCCATGGGAGCACATGGCCGCAAGCCATTCAAGGGCATCAAACTCTTTATCCTCCTTATTAAATTCCCCTTGTGAATGCCTGACGGCTAACGCCTGAGAAGCGGCGAGGTAGGCCAGGTGGGCACCTCGCAAGTTAGCGCGGCGACCGCCGCCTCCCACTCCTCCTGGTCATGCGGCCTACGTGCCCGAAAGGTAATCCCCAGCGCACCGACGCTGGCCGCGCCAGACTCATGCGGCGTACCGCTGAACACGTCTACTCGCAAGGTGATCTCAAACTCGACAAAGCCGGCTGCCACGACCGTGGCTTCGAGCTCTGCTTCCAGCAGAGCGCCGGCAATTCACCCCGACCACAGGTCGATGTCCCGTTTATCGCTGTCCGATATCGCCTTCTGCAACAGGATGTCGCCGATCTGCAGGCGACCCGTAGGCTTGAGCACCCTCTTCATCTCTTTAAGAGGGGCGCTCTTGTCCGGCATCAGGTTGAGCATCCCGTTGGAGATCACCACGTCGGCCCAGCCGTCGGGCAGGGGCAACTCTTCACCGTAGCCCATCCGGAACTCGACGTTGTCCAGACCGACCTCGGCTGCTGCAGCGCGCCCTTTCTCTATCATGGCCGCTGTCATATCTACCCCAATCACCCGGCCTTTTGGACCCACCATACGGGCTGCGATCAGGCTATCAAAACCCGCCCCGCAGCCCACATCGACCACATGCTCGCCGGGTTTGATTTCGCCCAGGCTGAAGGGGTTGCCGGTGCCGGCGAAGGATTCCACGGAGGCCTCGGGAATTCCCTCCAGACAGGCCTCATCGTACCCCAACATTTGAGCCACCGGGCGACCGATGAAGAAGTGAAAGCCTTTCTCTGGGTTCAACGCTACTTCCTGATACTCTTTTTGAATTGCCTGACGCAGTTCGCTGCGATCCAACAATTTTCCATGTTTTTGTTCACTCATAATACACTCCTAGAAATATCAATAGCCATGCGACACCTCCTTTCACGTATGGCCCTCGTTACTCCTCCCCTCAAAGCATAAAATCATATCCCGGTTTGTGCGTGTATTTTTAGATAGCGAGGAACAAATCGTGAGAGAGGTCAGCACAACAAGAAATGTTTCACAATGGAAACTGATTCGAGATAGAGAACCGATTTCAAAAGAGAGACTATTATTAAAGCGTGTATATTAAAAATTCATTAAAGTCAATGCTTGATTGTCTAACATAAAATACGAAAACAAATTAAGTAATGCGAAGAAATGACAAGTAAAGACAAGGGGTTATTTTGCTCTGTTTTGCGGAGAAAGGGCATACAACATGTAGGAATTTTTTTGAAGAACTACCATAGAAGATTTCTTGCCTGAATGTACACCAGGGGATTTATTGGGTCAATAGCAGATTCGGGACCCCAATCACGCAAATCTTGGGGCTTGAAAATGTGATAATTAAAGGCAGTAAAACGTAACAAAATCTG